>NZ_CP086235.1:1345000-1645000 GCF_023612095.1 Cytobacillus firmus
GATCAGTTGAAGCACTTGAAACCCAAAACATTGAATTGGCACTTGAAATCATTGATGACGACAATCAGGCTGATATTCTGTATGAGGAAATAAATGATTTAGCCATTCTCCTAATTGCAAAACAGCAGCCAGTGGCTATTGACCTCCGCCGCATCATTGTGGCTATAAAAATCGCAACAGACATCGAAAGAATTGCAGACTTTGGAGTGAATATTGCAAAGTCCACCATACGGATTGGGTCAGAGCCGCTAATTAAGCCGATTGAACATATAAAGAAAATGTATGAAATTTCAACTGAAATGCTGCGTCTATCACTGGAAGCTTTCACTGAAGAAGATACTGCAAAGGCCAAAAAAGTTGCCGATATGGATGATCAGGTCGATGACCTCTATGGTGAAACTATTAAAGAGCTGCTGCAAATTAATCTGCAGAAACCGGAATACCTGCCGCAGATCACCCAGCTTTCATTTATTTGCCGTTATTTAGAAAGAGCAGCTGACCATGTTACGAATATTTCGGAACATATTTTTTATTTGGTTAAAGGACGCCAGTATGATTTAAATAATTAACAAGAAAAGCAGAAACGCCTTGTAGCGCTAGAGCTAGACAAGAAAAGCGGAAACGCCTTGCAGCACAGGAGCTATAAAGTAAAAAAAGCTAAAAGGAATCTTAACCTTTTAGCTTTTTGTTATGATCTTAGCAATTTCTTTATAGCTCATATTATGGTTCAGTTCAAATGTGCCCAGCTGTATTTTCTGGCTGTACCCGTATTCCTCCATGTAATTGCCGAAGTCTGCTGCCTGGTCAATTACACTTGCTTTTTCAAGGATTAACGCGATTTCCCCGGGTGTCATGCCGCTCTCAATGGTTAGCTGATAGACTTTCTGAGACTCTTCTTTCTGCTCCGTATTTTCCTCAGCAGGTTCTTCTTTTACTTCCTTATTCTCGGTTTCGTCTTTAGCGTCCGTCTGCTGTAGTAGAGTATATTCTTCATTTGTTAATACAGTGTAGCCGTTTGTCTGCAAGAATTTTTTTGCACTGTTTTCATCGATTGTTCTATTTTCAGTTTGCTCCGGTTTATTCAGGAAGTAGGCTGTGCCAAAGGCTATGACAGCAATAAGGATGCCAAATGCAAATGCCCTGATATTTCTTTTATTCATAGCTATGGCCCCTAAATTTCATTTCCGTTTGAATGGTCCTTACTTCATCAGGAGAGAGTGAAGATTGTCTAGCAATTTGTTCTACTGAAAGCCCTTGCCTGGAAAGCAGCATCACCTGATTTTTTATTATTTCATGAACTTCCCTTTTTTCTGCAGAATGAATAGAAGGCTCTGCAGGAACGTGCTGAGTAAAGGGTTCATCCGCTACGAGCAGTTCTTCTTCCAATACTTTTAATTTCTTTTTAATTTGATACATTTCCTGGATTTGCTGCATGGACATTTGATCCATTTCATCGCGCAGCTCTTTATAAGGATCTCTCAAAAACACTGAAAGAATAAATAGCCCTATAGATAAGATCAATAATGCCAGTAAGATTGATTCCAATAAAAGTCACCTCTGATTCATTGCACAGAAATATTTTACCATCAAAATTGACAAATTTCGATATATAATCCATAAACAGGTGAAATTTAAAGATTCTTGTCGGAGAAGCTCTGTCGAATCAGAAGCTCGGCAAACGTTTAAAAAATTTTTCTTATTTAAAACCGGGAAGGCATGTGCTTTCGCAAGAAGCGACAATTTCCGTTCATTGTAGGCTATCAATATCAGTGATAACATTGAGTTATATAAATAGTCATAAAATTTTGCTTTTTGTCATATAGAACCCTTACTCTATGAAAATAATTGCAAGAGGTGCCGTCATGATAGATGAGATTATTAAGCTTCGCCGCAGGGGGCTGTCATTCCGTAAAATCGCCAGTAAGCTTGATACAACCGTAGGAAAAGTACAATACCAGTGGACCAAACTTATCCAAAATAAAGTGAAACGCGACAGCGGGGAGTCTTTAGGGGAAAAAGTAATATCTGAAGAAAATATCGTGCAAAATCAATCGAAAGATCATTTGACATTAACACGCTCAAGCGATGATAAGGCAAAAGTATCCTGGAAGTTGTCTGCTCAGAAGGTGAAGATGCTATCCCTATACTTGGACAAGACTGTATCCTCCTTGAGAAAATCTTTAAGAATCTATGATGTTACCGGGGTTATTTTTGACGGAGCCAATGGGGTCTGTGACCATGAAGTTATCCTGTCCGATCATTCTGAATGGACCTTTAAAGGGCTCAAACCCGGCAAAGTATATTGTGTTGAGCTGGGCATTAAAATAACAGATAATCATTTCATCCCGTTACTGCGTTCAGAAGCACTGTATACTTCTGAGGGTTCTCCTTACCAAGGAAAAAAAGAATCTGAGGTTCAGCCTGCATGGACGGTAAATGTGAGTACATACACCTATTATGAATCAGTGAGTGAAGGAGAAGGTAAAGAATGATGGAACCGGTAGCTTCAGAACTAAATAATAATAGTTTCATTAATGGTAAACCTAAAATCCTTCTTCTTACGTGGGAGTATCCTCCCCATGTAGTAGGCGGTTTATCAAGGCATGTGTATGGACTCGCAGGAGGATTAAAACAGGATTATGAGGTTCATATACTGACTGCTAATCCCGGCAATCTTTCCAGCTGCGAACATATAAACGGTATCTATATCCACCGGGTTAAGCCGCTAAATGAAAAAGATCCTAACTTTCTGCACTGGATTTTGGGACTAAATTTGGCGATGGAGCAAAAAGCCATGGAACTGTCATCCTTCCACCACTTTGAAATCATTCATGCACATGACTGGCTTGTAGGTGCATGCGGCCTGTCCTTAAAGGAGAGCTTGCACTGTCCTTTAATTACAACTATACATGCAACAGAATATGGAAGGAATAATGGAATTTACACAGAATTGCAGAAATTTATCCATACGAAAGAAGAGCAGCTGATCATCGGATCAGATCAGGTTATTGTCTGCAGTGAATATATGAAGGAAGAAGTACTTCAGCAATTTTCAATTGCCAGAGAAAAAATTGCTGTTATCGCAAACGGAATCAGCAAAGAGACACTTCTTGATGATCCAGACAGCATATTGGAAGGGCTTCCGGTGAAAAAAGGCGGAAGGCTGATATTCTCCATTGGACGGATGGTGAGGGAGAAAGGGTTTGAAACCTTAATCGAGGCAGCGCCTATAATAAAAGAAAAGTATCAGGATGCTTATATAATCGTTGCCGGCAAGGGTCCTATGCTTGAAGCACACAGAAAAAAAGCAAGAGAACTGAAGGTTGATGATGTCATACTTTTTCCGGGATTTATAAATGACATGCAAAGATTAGCTCTCTTCCAGAAATGCGCAATGGCTGTTTTTCCAAGTTATTATGAGCCATTTGGCATTGTAGCCCTCGAAGCAATGATCACCGGAAAGCCGGCGATCGTATCCAATACAGGAGGATTAAAGGGAATCGTTAAACATGAATATTCCGGGCTGTTCATGGTCCCTGGTGATCCATACAGCTTTGCAGAGCAGGTTTCCGCTCTCCTTGAGAACCCTAATGCCGCCGATACTATTGGCAAACAAGGTAAAAAGGTCGCAGAAAGCCTATTCTGCTGGAGACGCATTGCTGATGAAACAAATAGAGTATTTCAAGAAACACGGATTAGCCGGAAGCTTGAAGATCTGGTGTGATGTATTTTATTTTACCTGCCATTAAAATGAAGTTAAAAAATATTATAGAAAAAGGTGCATAAAGATGAATACATTAAATTGGATTCAATCTGATGTTTATGAAGAAATGGAGAAAGCGCCGATTGGGAAATTGAGGATGATTCCCGGCTTATGGATAGACGGGAAAACTTACTGGATGGAAAGTGTCAGTAAAGAAATGTTTCCTGATGAAAATATTTCTGTTCAAATTAAGACAGAAAAAATCCACTCTAAAATTTCCTATTTTAGATGCTATATTACGAATCATGCGGACGAGCCTAGAACCATTAAGCTTTTATTGCAGCACAGACATGAGTTTTCTTCCCGTGAACACCTTTCTTTCATTTCCCCCGCAGAAAATGTCATCTTTCATATGGCCGATTCCAAGCTGTTTTTAGTTAACGGCAAGCTTTACGGCAAAAAAATGGAAGAGTGTACGATTCAGCCATATTGGAACATTTTTAGTGACCAAATATGGAACTGCAAAAAGAAGGGAACATTAAAATACCACCCTATGGCCCAAGGCAATGCAATAAGCATTTTCGCACTTAATGCAGTATTTAATGGCAGAGGAACAGCAGAAGCGGAGTCATGGATTATCTGCGGAAACAGCAAATCAGAAACGCTTCAGTATAACAGCCTGCTGATAGACAATGGTAAAGAGGATACTTTTAAAAAAACGTACTAGCATTTCGATTTAAAAAATGATATTATAGAAAAGTCGTATGAACGAACTAGTTTGAACATAGTTTGGAGGGAAATTACATGCGTGTAAACATTACGTTAGCTTGCACAGAATGTGGAGATCGTAACTATATTTCTAAAAAAAATAAACGAAATAATCCAGATCGTCTTGAGCTTAAAAAATATTGCCCAAGAGACAAGCGTTCGACTGCACATCGCGAAACAAAATAAGTGGTAGGATCATTCCTACTGCTTTTTTTGTTGACTTTTTTTATGGGTATCCTTTCCTTTTCTGGATAAATTATTGTTTGCAAAAACTGGAGGTTTTTATATGGAAATCGATAAAAAGGTTCTTAGGAAGCAAATGCAGGATCGGATGAAGGAATTGAGCAAGCCTGAGTATGAACAGCTATCCTATCAGATTGCCACAAGCCTTTATAGCAGCCCTTTATGGAGCCAGGCCAAAACAATAGGAATAACGGTTTCAAAGGTGCCTGAGGCTGATACATGGCAGATCATCAGAAGGGCCTGGAGTGAAGGGAAAAGGGTTGTTGTCCCGAAGTGCATACCTCAATCAAAGCAAATGGAGTTTCGTGAATTGAAAAGCTTCATGGATTTGGAGTCAGTATATTATGGATTATGGGAGCCAAATCCGGAAAAAACGGATGAAGTCAGCTGTGAAGAAATCGATACTCTAATCGTTCCCGGACTGGCATACATGAAAAACGGCTTCCGGCTTGGGTTTGGTGGAGGATATTATGATCGTTTTCTCGAGAATTATAAAGGAAGAACGGTTTCACTAGCTTTTGAAATGCAGGTTATAACCCGTTTTCAAGTGGAAAACCATGACAAGCCGGTGGAAATGATTATTACCGATCAGCAGGTGTGGGCATCCGGTGATGCTTGAATCCATTGCTATTATTATATTTATATTGATCACATCCCTGGCCGGATATTATTTCCGATTACTGACCTTTTCAGGCAGTATAGCGGCATTCATTGTGGGTGCGGCAGCAGGCTGGGGATTTGGTTTTTATGGCCTTCTTGTCCTGGGGTTCTTTTTTGCAAGTTCAAGCTTCTGGTCAAAATTTAAAAGCCATAAAAAAAAGGAATTCGAAAATAAGCATGCAAAAGGATCAAGAAGGGATTGGCAGCAGGTTGCTGCCAATGGAGGCATATCCGCTATTGCCAGCATATTTTATCTGCTGGATCCATCACAGGTTTGGCTGATAATGTTTCTTATCGGACTGGCTGCAGCAAACTCGGATACATGGGCATCAGAAATTGGCTCATTAAGTCAAAAAGCCCCCATTTCTCTGAAAACCTGGAGGACAATCGAAACGGGTACTTCCGGTGCTGTCAGCTCTCTGGGCACGCTTGCTGCTGTGTCAGGGTCTTTTATAATAGCCCTCCTATCTAATGTGCTGTTTGACATTTCAATTTATGAGGTTTTACTGATTGGAGTTCTTGGGTTTGCAGGGAATTTGATTGATTCTGTATTGGGTGCTTTTCTCCAAGCTGAATACAAGTGCCATGTATGCAGTTCAAACGTGGAAACAGCCGAACATTGCGGGCAGCCGGCCTCTTTGGTAAAAGGCTGGTATTTTGCAGATAATGATTTTGTTAATTTTTTTTCAGGTTTAGCTTCTGCCTCGGTGGGAATGCTTCTATATATCTTATTGGCATAAAGGTACTTTGCTGTTCTCTACAATTAAGTAAAGGGGAGTTATTATGAAAAGTCGGGTAAACAGAGTGGTGCTGATCGGAACTGGCTTCGTTGGATCAAGCTATGCGTTTGCACTATTAAATCAGGGTGTTACAGAAGAACTGGTGCTGATTGATTTAAATAAGGATAAATCTGAAGGAGATGCCATGGACTTAAATCACGGCATGCCCTTTGCCCCTTCCCCAACATCGATCTGGTTTGGAGATTATTCCGATTGCAAAGATGCTGATTTGGTTGTTATTACTGCTGGAGCGAATCAAAAACCCGGGGAGACCCGCCTGGACCTTGTGGAAAAAAATTCTAAAATCTTTAAAGGAATAGTTGATCATGTCATGAAAAGCGGTTTTGATGGCATTTTTCTGGTTGCGACAAATCCAGTGGATATTCTCACGTATGCTGTCTGGAAATACTCCGGGCTTCCAAAAGAAAGAGTAATCGGATCCGGAACGATATTGGATACGGCCAGATTCAGATTCTTGCTGGGTGAATATTTCAAGGTCGATACGAGAAATGTCCATGCTTATATTATAGGCGAACACGGAGATACTGAATTGCCTGTATGGAGCCATGCTGATATTGCAGGGAAAAGCATTGAAGACTGGATGAAGAAAGAAGAGAACTATAGGCAGGAAGATCTTAATGGGTTATTCCTAAATGTCAGAGATGCAGCTTATCATATTATCGAGAGAAAAGGTGCGACTTATTATGGAATAGCCATGGGCCTGGTCAGACTGACGAAAGCCATCCTCCAGAACGAAAATTCCGTCCTTACGGTGTCAGCATATTTAGATGGGGAATATGGTCATGAGGATGTTTATATTGGGGTGCCTGCTATAGTCAATAGAAATGGCATTCGTGATATTGTTGAACTTCACCTAAATACCGAAGAGAAGAATCAGTTTAACCATTCAGTAAATGTTCTCAAGAAAACGATGGATCCTATATTGATGGATTAGTGCATCAATATATTTTTGTTTTAGAGAATGGATAAAAATTATTCCCTCTTCTCACAATAAGGAAGAGGAGGGAATTCAATGTCTCGATTACTATCTATTTTTATGATTGGGCTTGGTACTTATTTTGCCTATCATAACCGTTATCGATTGATTAATGTTATGTTTGGGAATGTCTTTCTGCGGAAGCTGCTGGTTACTTCAGTCATGAGTTTTCCGCTTGTCCGCGACAGGATGATGAGCTCTGTCTTCTCTTCCGGGCCATCGGAAGGGCGGCAATCTTGAAGTAAAAAGACCGTAATAGGTCTTTTTATTTTGCCGGTATCTTTAGATGCTTTTCCTTTTACAAAAGGTTTCTTTTTTGCCTATAGTTAAATAAAGTATAGTAATTAATGCAACATATAGAGAGTGGGGGAAGAAGTGGCCGTTCAAGAGGATTATGTATTTTGGAAACTTGCGGATTATTTCATATCTGACCACGGGTACAGAATGATTCAGTTATCTGGAGATCAGGATGAATTATGGCTTGAAAGGATGGAGGATAAAAACATAAAGGCAATCAGGCTCTTAAAATATGACCTTGACTGGAGCAATTGGATGCAGCGGGATATTGAAGTGACTGCCGAAAAAGCTGAATCGGTCAGGAAGCAGCTTGGAAAAAGGGAAATGCCGGTCTTAAATATCTATGTATCTGCGTACCTGCCTGTTGATGACTATGAATTCCGCATCTCAGACCCCTTTATTCCTGAAAACGGGAAAGCCTCTGTCCAAACCATGATCATTGAATCCGGCAAACCGGAAAGTCTGCATGCGGTTGAAGAAATTTTCGAAAAACCGTTAACTCTTCCGGCAGGAAATTATACGGAAATGGATGCCGATGCCCTGAAGCATACTGCTCTTTCTAAAGCGGTAAAAACAGCAAAAAAAGAAAAGGAAATGTTCAATTTTGGGAAGCCTTTTTTCACGTATATATTTATGGTTATTCAAGTTGCTGTTTTTTTACTTTTGGAAGCAATGGGCGGCAGTACAGATACCTCGACGTTAATTAAGTATGGGGCTAAATTTAATCCATTGATTCTCGATGGGGAATGGTGGAGGTTTTTGACCCCGATTGTTCTTCACATTGGGCTGCTGCATTTATTAATGAATACACTTGCCTTATTTTATCTTGGATCTGCAGTGGAACGTGTGTATGGAAATTTAAGATTCCTATTTATCTATTTGATGGCTGGATTTGGCGGAACATTAGCCAGTTTTGTTTTTAGCCCCTCACTTTCAGCAGGGGCCAGCGGGGCTATTTTTGGCTGCTTTGGGGCGCTTTTATATTTTGGGCTCATTTATCCAGGCCTTTTCTTCCGGACGATGGGTTTTAATATTCTTGTTGTATTAGGAATCAATCTTGCATTTGGATTTACCATCCCGGGAATTGATAATGCCGGACATATAGGAGGGCTGATTGGCGGATTTCTTGCTACTGGCATTGTGCATTTTCCCAAGAAGAAAAAGCCATTGCTTCAGCTGCTGTTTTTAGCTGGATCATTCTGTCTGGCAGCCGGCTTGATGAAGTACGGATTCAATGAACCGGGAAGACTATTAAATGAACAAACTGCTATGGTAATGGCCGAGGAACATATCAATGGTGAAGAGTTTGAAAAGGCTCGTTTAATGCTTGCTGATTTTATTGAAGAAAGGAATGCTTCACCGGAAGTCTATTTTTTATTATCCTATACTGAAATAAAAGTGGGGAGATTAAAAGAAGCAGAAGAGCACCTGCTTCATGTAATTAAGGAAGATGCTTCTTTTCATGAAGCACATTATAATCTTGCATTAATCTATTTAGAAGAAAAGCAGCCGGAAAAAGCAAGGAATCATGCACAAAAGGCCGCTAATCTTCAGCCGGATCAGGAGGAGTATCAAAAGCTGTTAAATCAAATAGAGTAATGATGACAGAATTTTCAGCTTACTGCCCGGGAAATAACTGCTGCATTTCCCTGCAATTTTTACGAATCATGCCATTCATTGGTATGATTTTTTTTTTGCATGTCAATGATGTTGAATAGTATGCAAGGAAAAGAATGGAACAGAATGCTGAGGTGGGGATTTTGGAGAAAGCGAGAAGAGAGCCTGTAAAGGTTTCTCTGAAAGATAATATTGAATATCTTAGAGATGCTCTGGGAGTTGACAAAAGCTTCGATGTGATTCAGCTTGATGTTGAATATGCTGAAAGGGAAATGGCTTTATATCTGGTAGACGGCTTTGTAAAAGATGACATCCTGCACTATCTGATGAAAATGCTTGCCGGCCTGGATGCAGCCCAGCTGGAAGGAGATACACTTTCCAGACTGATAAAAACGTATATACCATACGTTGAAGTTGAAACAACTGATGACCTGGATAAAGTGGTGGATATGGTGCTGGCAGGGCCGACTGCTCTAGTCGTGGATGGCATCGATGAAGTAATCCTCATTGATGCACGTACATATCCGGTAAGAGGCCCTCAGGAGCCTGATATTGAACGTGTTGTCCGCGGCTCAAGGGATGGGTTTGTAGAAACACTCGTTTTTAATACAGCTTTAACGAGGAGAAGAATTAGGGACAGAACACTGCGCATGGAATATATGCAGGTGGGCAGGCGTTCCAAGACAGATGTTGTTGTCAGTTATATTGAAGACATTGCCGATCCGGATATGGTGAAGAAGATAAAGGAGTCTATCTCTAAAATTGATACTGATGGATTGCCGATGGCTGAAAAATCAATAGAGGAATTCATTTCAGGCCGGCATTGGAATCCATATCCCATGGTAAGGTATACCGAAAGGCCTGATACGGCAGCAACCCATCTTTATGAAGGCCACGTCTGCATCATCGTCGATGGTTCGCCAAGTGTTATTATAACACCTACAACCTTCTGGCATCATCTGCAGCATGCTGAGGAGTACAGGAATAAGCCGCTTGTAGGCGCTTATTTGCGATTTGTCCGATTTTTAGCTGTATGGGCTTCCATTTTCCTTTTGCCATTATGGTATTTATTTGCGATAGAGCCGCAGCTGCTTCCTGATGCATTATCCTATATCGGGCCCAATGACACGGGAGAGCTGCCATTAGTCGTTCAGTTCCTGATGATAGAGCTTGGTCTTGATATTCTTAGGATGGCTGCAATCCATACTCCTTCCGCCCTGGCCACTGCATTGGGACTCGTGGCGGCCCTAATGATTGGTCAGGTAGCAGTTGAAGTGGGATTGTTTATAAATGAAGTCATACTTTATTTAGCGATAGCGGCAATTGGAACATTTGCAACCCCAAGCTATGAAATGAGCCTGGCAAACAGGCTGATAAGAATCGGTCTGCTGATATCGACTAGTATTTTCCATACCTATGGATATGTAGTTGGCATTCTGCTGATGATTATCATGCTTGCAAGAATGAAATCTTTTGGGGTTCCCTATTTATGGCCATTCATCCCTTTCAATCTGAGAGCATTCAGGGATGTATTGCTAAGGTCACCAATACCACTGAAGAACAGGCGGCCGCGTTTTCTGCATCCAAAGGATCCGGACCGCTGAACTAAATCCCTTCCTTCTCTGTCTTGAGAAGGGGGGGATTTTAGATTATACTTTAATGTGGTATAAACTTATCAATAAAGCAGAGGTACAGAATGAAAACCATTTATGATATACAGCAGTTTCTAAAGAAATATGGAACTATCATCTACATAGGGGATCGGGAAGCTGATTTGGAGCTTATGGCTGCTGAATTAACAGAGTTATATGATTCCCAGCTTATTGATGTAAAAGATTATCAGTGCAGCATCTTGATTCTGCGGACTGAAATTCAGAATCTTAAAGAGAATAAATAGAAAGAAAAGGTGATGGAGCTTGGCGGAAAAATGGCTGGTAGGGGTAGATTTAGGCGGAACAACAACAAAGCTTGCTTTTATTAACTACTATGGGGAAATAATTCACAAATGGGAAATTCCCACGGATAATAATGAAGAAGGAAAAAATATTACTATAAATATAGCTAAAGCCATCGATCATAAGTTAGAGGAATTGGATTTAAGCAAGGATAAAATTATTGGCATTGGCATGGGGGCGCCGGGTCCAGTAAATCTGGCAACAGGTGTTGTATATAACACTGTTAATTTGGGCTGGAAAGATAATTACCCGCTGAAGGATCTTCTTGAAGTGGAAACATCACTTCCAGTCATCATTGATAATGATGCTAACTGTGCTGCTCTCGGGGAAATGTGGAAGGGTGCCGGAAATGGCGCTAAAGATCTGGTGTGTGTAACACTTGGAACAGGTGTTGGCGGAGGCGTAATTGCTAACGGAGATATTGTGCAGGGAGTCAGCGGGGCTGCTGGTGAAATAGGCCACATAACGTCCATTCCTGTTGGCGGGGCTCAGTGCAATTGCGGCAAAACGGGCTGCCTTGAAACAATTGCATCTGCTACAGGCATTGTCCGGCAGGCTCTGGAAAACCTGGAATCCAGCGGAGAAGGGGCTCTGTCTCAATTGTACAAGGCAAACGGGTTTATTACTGCCAAAGATGTTTTTGATTCTGCAAGGAATGGGGATGAAACATCCCTTCTGACAGTCAATGATACAGCTATGCACCTTGGATTGGCATTGGCAAATATTGCAAATGCGTTAAATCCGGAGAAAATAGTATTGGGCGGTGGTGTTTCCAGAGCAGGAGATATACTGCTGAAGCCGGTTATTGCAAATTTCATTAAATTTGCTTTTCCAAGAGTGAAGGAGTCCACAGTCATTGATATTGCGACATTGGGCAATGATGCCGGAGTCATTGGTGCAGCCTGGCTGGCAAAAAATAAGTAGACTGAGAGAAAAGTACCTGATGTGCAGGTGCTTTTTCTTTTACTCCAAGAGTAAGGGTTTAGGTAAAGCGAATCCCTTGTTTAAATAACAGCTGCTCATTTTTTACAAAGTTGTACAGTCATCTTTTTTTCTTTTTCTCATAAAATTGAAATGATGGAAAGGGGAGAAAGATGAAAGTCAAAGTCCGCTCAGGAGATTCCTTATGGTATTACAGTCAGCTCTTTATGATGCCAGTCAATCTCATTGCAGATGCTAATCCCGGGGTTAATCCTGCATCACTAAAGATAGGCCGCGAAATTAACATCCCCGGCTTTACATTGCTAAATTATACAGTTAAGTCAGGTGACACCTTTTGGAAGCTTAGTTCTTCACGCAACCTTTCTGTGGATGCTCTTCTCCTGGTTAATCAATCCCTTAATCCGAACAGCCTAATCCCTGGTACGGCTATTAAACTGCCGAGGCGCGTCATTTCCCCAATTGTATCAGGCAGGAGGAATTATGATTATAAAGCATTGACAGCTGATATCTCCCTGCTGGCAGATATTTATCCGTTTATAAAAGTAAATACAATTGGCCAAAGTGTTCTTGGAAAGCCGATTCAGGAAATACGGTTAGGAAAAGGGAATAAGAAAGTGCAAATCAATGCATCCTTTCATGCGAATGAATGGATTACGACCCCTATATTAATGGCTTTGCTGAACAGCTATCTTTTATCCATTACAAATGTCCGGCCGATAAGAGGAATTTCAACAATGCCTTTGTATAATTCCGTTGACCTTTCCATAGTGCCAATGGTGAACCCTGACGGGGTTGACCTGGTTTTGAACGGGCCTCCAGCGGAAGTCAAAGAGGAAGTTATTTCGATAAATAGGGGCAGCACGGATTTCACAGGCTGGAAGGCTAATATTAGAGGGGTTGATTTAAATAATCAGTTTCCTGCCAAATGGGACTTTGAGAAACAGAGAAGTGAACAAAGTGGCCCGGCACCAAGAGATTATCTTGGCGAAGCCCCACTAACGGAACCGGAAGCCATAGCGATGGCGGAACTGGCAAAAGATAATCAATTCGATCGGATGCTGGCCTTCCATACACAAGGTGCAGAGTTTTATTGGGGATTTGAGGGAATGGAGCCGCCGGAATCGGAGGTAATCGCGCAAGAGTTCGAGCGTGTCAGCGGATATAGGGCAGTCCAGTACATTGATAGCTTTGCCGGTTATAAGGATTGGTTTATACAGGATTTCCGGATGCCCGGATTCACAATTGAATTGGGAAGAGGCATTAATCCGCTGCCCCTGTCACAGTATGATGATATTTATGAAGAGGTGCTGGGCATTTTTCTTGCCTCGCTTTATATGTGAAAAAATTATCGTTAAAATTGATTCTGTATTGTATTTTAATCAAGCAGACATTAAAATTACTATCATACTAACATCACTATGCCAATAGTTCTATGGAAACCAGCCGCTTTTCCAAATTGAGGACGGAAAAACGGCTTTTTCCTGTTAAACTCATTAATTCTGCCATTATTGAAACATTTTCATGTCATTTACGTACTTATAATTAGGGAGAAAAGGAGGTGCGGATTTGGTAAACACACAACCTGCATATCAAAGGAAGTTTCTATTTTTATCTTTTATTTTGCTGGCTTCATTATTTCTGATAACCGGCTGTGCACAGCCTGAGAAAGCTGAGATGGAGCAGAATCAGGATCAAGAAAATGAAGCCTCTGAGCCTTCCGCACCACCTGAAGCCGAAAACAAGAACATAAAGGCTATTCGGATTAATGAAGAGGAATTTCAGGGAGCAAATGGCTGGCTCAGCAATGATCAAATTGTTTACACTGTAAAAGATGGCGCAGCTTCCAGGGTTTATGCTTATAATCTGTTTTCAGGTGAACAAGAGCTTCTTTACGAAAGCTCACACCCGATTGCGTCTGTAACGGTAAGCCCAGCCGGAAAATACATACTGATTCGATCATCACCCGGAACCTATGAAGCAGCCTTAACGGTTATAAAATCAAGTGGAAAAGTTGTCTGGGAGGAAAATATTTCAAGCTTTGATTTTGCTGTTGAGTGGAACCCTTATGATGAAGAGTCTATATTTATTGCTTCATTTACTGAAGACTGGGATTTTACACCCTACCATATAGATATCGATAAAGGTACATTAGCAGAATTAAACTTAAGGCAGCCTTTTGCTAAATGGGTGGATTCAAATCATCTTATTTTTCTAGATTGGGACAGTGATAATCCGTCACTTTTCGCACCGCTCGTTAAGCAATCTATTGCTGAAAGCAATGAGACCCTGGTTAAGGAAGACATTTTTCAATTCGATGCTGCCAGTGACCGGCTAATGACCATTACTGTTCCGTCAGATCAATCAGACCAGGCGCTGTATACTTTTATGGACAATCATTTTAAAGAGCTAGCTTCATTCTCAATACCTCATTTGACAAGGTTTTCGGATTGGCTGGTGCCATACCATGACTGGACTCCCCGGGGAATCATTACTTTTCAGCCATTGTATAGCGCTGAGAGTGATATGTATGCTGGGGGATTTCAGCTTATATCTGTGGACAGTGAAACCGGTGAAAAGGAAGTGCTTTTCGAAGATATGGAAAATGCGCCGCTCAGCTGTTCACCCGACGGGAAAGCCTGTTTAACAGGTTTCTATCTTGAGGAACTGATAATGACTGACAGAAAAGAGGTCATTCGGCTGGTTGAATATAACGAGTAATCAAGCAGGCAAAGGAGCAGAGATATGGCAATCGCAGATGTTACAGTTATTCCAATTGGAACGGAAACACCAAGTGTCAGCAGCTATGTGGCAGACATTCAGCGTGTTTTAAAAAAATATGAGGAAAGCGGCACAATCCGATTTCAGCTGACACCCATGAATACCATTATTGAAGGGGAGCTGCCTGATTTATTTGAAGTTATTCAGGCAATGCATGAAGTCCCTTTTGAAAAAGGCTTAATGAGAGTGGCGACCAATATCCGCATTGATGACAGAAGAGATGTTAAGAGGAAAATGGAAGAAAAGGTCCAAAGAGTTGAAAGCCGGCTAAAAGGTTAAAATAAAAGGGCTCCCACTGAGGGAGCCCTTTTATTTCTTAAAGTAAAGCATCAATGCGCCGCGGGTTGGCGGGCACGCTGTGCTTTTCTTAGTGAACAGCAGGATATCCACTGTTAATTAAGGTCATTACAGAGAACCATCCGAAAACGGCAAGTGTTCCTACAGCAAAAACCAAGCCAAGGAAGTTCTTGTTCTTCAGTGCACTAAATGCACCAAAAGCTGCAAGAACTGCGACTAATGCAAAAATGATTGGTAGTCCCATTAAAACAGCCCCCTTTATTTCGTGATCAGCAGGCAAAAGCCATATCAAAATCATTCTTCAGGTTATATACCCATTATGTAAAACCCAAGTATATACATTCGTCCTTTATTTTATATTTTTTTCTTCTATTTGTCGAGGTCTAAAAATGACACTTGTATGTCATATGCATCAGCAATGCCGATTATTAAATCCTTTAGATGAAGTTCTGAAAAATAAACTGCTGGCATTTTTTCTTCTTTCGCTGTAAAGACCAGATGCTCCTGAAATTGATAGACAGCCATCTGGATATCTTCTTTATTGCCCCCGGTTATTGTGAAGGCATTAAGGAGCTCAGTGAACAAGTAAACTCCGCTTTCTGTTTCAATCGCAAAGTCTTCAAAAGTTTCTCCCTTTACACCCGATTTTATGTAACAGAGCTTAAAAAATTCTTCAAAAAGTCCGGCATCGACCAGGACGCTTTTGGTAAATTCCGCATGAGCCCTCTCTTCAAACAGAAAGATGCTCTGCTGAAAATCGAACAGTTTAGTATTATTTTTGATTAAGTTCATGAATTCGGGCACATCTTGAATAATATAGCCGGCTTCAACGCCATATAGGATTTTCATCTTATACTCCTTTTGCAGATATAAGGCATTCCATTCTGATATAGTGTAAAATAATAGACAAATAAATCAACTATGGAGGTGTAGGCGATGGAATGGAATCAGATCCCTCTTGGCCCATTGCAAACAAACTGTTATGTCCTTTCGAATGAAAACAAAGATTGTTTAATCTTTGATCCGGGTGAAGAGAGCGGAAAACTGAGCGGCATTATCGAACAAAAAGGACTGAAACCTCTTGCTGTCATACTTACTCATGCCCATTTTGATCATATTGGCGCTGTAGACGGAATAAGAGATGCCTTTTCTATCCCTGTATACATACATGAAAAAGAAGCAGCATGGCTTCCGGATCCAGCCTTAAATGGTTCCCACCTATTTAAAATAGGCAAGCTGATAAAAGCAAGGCCTGCAGACCATATTATAACAGCTGAACAAGTGTTGAGCATAGGTGAATTTACCTTTAACATTCTGGAGACGCCAGGCCATTCTCCAGGGAGTGTTTCTTTGTATTTTAGAGATGCTGGTCTTGTGGTGGCCGGTGACGCGCTGTTCAGCGGAAGCATAGGACGCACAGACCTTCCGGGCGGCAATCATCAGCAGCTCCTTGAAAGTATACATAATAAGCTTTTGCCATTGCCTGAAGAAACAGAAGTGCTTCCTGGACACGGGCCAGTTACGACAATTGGCCGGGAAATGGATTCAAATCCATTTCTGAATGGATTCTGATTGGAAAATAGAAAAGCCCTTCTCCAATGAGAAGGGCTTTTCTGGGGGATGTTTTATTCATATAAAATGGGAGGGGATATAGTTAAGCTACTACATTAACAATATAACAGGGAAAACACTATGTCAATAGTGAAAACATTGTCCAAAACAATAAAAATGGCTGTTTCCAGAAATCCAGATTTTTCAATCGAAAAGGGAGTTTATATGCTGAATTTACTAACAGATTATATAGAAAATACTCCTCAAAAAATGATCAGCTATGCTGACTATATCCAGCAGGCCCTTTATCATTCCGAATATGGTTACTATATGAAAGATAAGGAAAAAATTGGGCCGGGGGAGATTTTATTACAACCAGCAATGTTTCTGATATATATGGAAGGACCATTTCAAAGTGGTTTCATCAAATGGCAGGGGAATATCAGCTGCCTTTTCAGGTCTGTGAAATAGGGGGCGGGAATGGACGCTTTGCAAAAGCTTTCCTTGATGAGTGGAATCTTATTGCTGATAAAGAGATACATTATTATATTTTTGAAACAAGCCCCTATCACAGGAAGCTGCAGCAGGAGCAGATAGTATTTTCCGAACAGATCAGGCAAATCGATAGCTGGGACGAGATTTCTCCATTTTGCGGCCTGATTTTTTCAAATGAGCTGTTTGATGCCTTGCCTGTCCATGTGGTTGAAAAAGCACATGATCAGTTGACTGAAATTATGGTAACCGTAAAAGACGGAAAGCTTGCAGAACATGCTGTGCCATTAACAAATAGAGATATTTCCTTATACCTTGAAGAAAGCGGTTTATCACTTAGCAATGGCCAAAGAATTGAAATACCTCTGCAAATGGAGCAGATGATTAAGGATATGTCTGCTGCTCTGGATAAAGGGTTTGTGCTGACTGCCGATTATGGCTATACAGATGAGGAATGGCAGGAACCGATTAGAAGAGATGGCAGTCTCAGAGGTTATTACAAGCATTCTTTAATTTCTAATGTACTCGAACACCCTGGCGAGATGGATATAACCAGCCATGTTCATTTTGATTCACTGATCCGATTGGGAGAGAAAGAAGGGCTGGATTTTCATTTTATGATGAGACAGGATGAATTCCTGCTGTCTGCAGGCATTTTACAGGAGCTTGAAGATCATTATGATTCTAATCCGTTTTCTCCTGTCAGCAAAAGAAACAGGGCAATAAGAAGTCTGATAACACCTTCAGGCATGAGTACAGCATTTCACCTGGTCCTGCAGGGAAAGAAAATAGGTGAAAAATAAAAAAAGCGATGATTTCATCGCTTTTTTATCGGCTATTAGTGGCCGCCGGCGCCAGGTGTCATCATAAATGTTGACCAGTAAGTGAAGCCTACGAAGAAAACAGTTAAGTATGCTCCAAAAACATAAATATACATACGTTCGGAAAGCTTTAAGTAGCTTAAAAGCAGGAAAAATCCTGTTTGGCCGAAGAAAATCAAGGACGTTGTATACATATCGCCAAGGTAAAACATAACAGCGAAAATTCCCGTCCAGAATCCTAATACTCTGTACATACGATCCATATGTATCCCTCCTTTTACCCTTACAAGTCCATCACTACAATATTATAAAGTAAATGCTTAATAAAAGTAAATAATGGTTT
Source organism: Cytobacillus firmus (assembly GCF_023612095.1). Taxonomy (GTDB): domain Bacteria; phylum Bacillota; class Bacilli; order Bacillales; family Cytobacillaceae; genus Cytobacillus. The sequence goes on from NZ_CP086235.1 coordinate 1,363,244, forward strand.
CTAAATAGTACAGAAAAGGGCGGAAAAAAAAGCTTACCACGGCCTTTTTTTCGCCATTTTTCTGCGGATGACTTTAATTTCCAACAATTGCTTTATATGCGCAAGAATCACAGCCGGTGAGCATATTCTGCTTTTCCACCAGTTGAATGGAATCAAACAGATTTTCAAACATTCCCTTTAAAAATTCATAATGCATATTGCAGACTGGCTCAGCATGCCGGGCTGCAACCTCCTTAAATGGGCAATTATAAATTTGGAAATAGATGATGGTCTTTTCCTCATTTGCATCAAATTCAGGGTGGAAACCTGACAAATCGGCAGCATGCTTTAAGAGGTTTAATTTCTGTTCAAAAGTAAGTTGATCTGTGTTTGGATACCTTTTAAGCTCTTGGCCGATCAGCTCAATGCCAAACTTTTTCCCTGTTGCATACAGTGCTTTTCTTCCTTCTTCGCCTAAGTCAAGCATTGTTTCCATGGCTATTTTAGCCAGCAGCTGATAATCCCTGTAAGGGAAATGCAGCTGCACAACATCATCAGACAATCGATATAACCGGCTGGGCCTTCCGCCTTTGCCCGTTTTTTTTGTTTCAGAAACAAGCATATTTACATCTTCAAGCTTGGATAAATGTAACCTTGCAACATTGGGATGTATGCTGAAATTATCTGCAATCTCCTGCACGGTAACATCTTTATGCCGTTTAGTAATGTATTGATAAATATAATAGCGGGTTGGATCGGATAACACATTTGTTATTTTTAATGTTTGCTCCATTTATTGTCACCTCAAAAGGGTTATTTATTCCCGAGGTCATCAGCTGTCACTTATAGCACTTAGCTGGCGCCTTCCTGGCCTGCTTCCATTATAATACAGCCATTTGAGGTTAACACTGTAATCACTATAAGTTTAGAAAATGTTCACAAATGGAGTTTAATTACTTATACAAAAGTGTATACATATATTGTACAATTGATATACAATAAGAATAGTCTAAATAATCAATTTGTGAGGTGAAGAGGTATGAGCCAATTGACATTTTTTACATATCCCAGCTGTACTTCCTGCAGAAAGACGAAAAAATGGCTGACAGCCCATTCAATTGATTTTGAAGAAAGGCATCTCTTCAGGGAGACTCCATCACCAAGAGAATTACTAAAAATCCTTTCTTTAACCACAAGCGGCCTTGATGAGATTCTCGCGACCCGCAGCCAGACCTATAAAGACCTGGGAGAGAAACTTGAGGAATTATCATTATCAGAAGTGGTGCAAATGGTTATTAAGGAGCCGAAACTGCTGAGGAGACCGATTCTGACAAACGGAAATAAGATTGTCATAGGCTATAATCCGGATGCATTTAAAAATATGGCTAAATAGATTATTCTAAAATGAAAAAGGAAGGACATCCGGTGTCCTTCCACAGCTACTGGGCTAGCAGGATTCGAACCTGCGCATGACGGAGTCAAAGTCCGGTGCCTTACCGCTTGGCTATAGCCCATTAATTCGCTATATCCTTTTTTATTATGGAAAGAAAAAAATAATCTATTCACAAATTCGTCAAAAAAATTTGCCGAAAAATGAAGGAAATGCTTTGGATAAGTCGAATTAATATCCAGAATAATTAAAAAAGGTGGTGCATAATTAGTTGAGTATAATTGAAAGAATGGCAGAACGAATTATTAAAGACGCTGTCAGAAGCCATGCTTCCGACATCCACATCATTCCCCGAAGAAAAGACACACTCATTCAGCTGAGGTTCGGCAGCCAATTGACCCCCAGGCTTTATCTTCCCAAAGAAGAGTGTGACAGATTGATTTCCCATTTTAAATTTACAGCATCGATGGATATTGGTGAAAAAAGAAGGCCGCAGAGCGGTGCATACTCACTTGAAGTAGACGGACAAATGATTGGCCTGCGCTTTTCAACACTCCCATCAAGCCACAGCGAAAGCCTTGTTATCAGAATTCTCCCCCAGCAGGAACAAATTCCTTTTTACCAGATCAGCCTTTTTCCAGACATGACAAGAAAAATGCTGGCACTGCTGAAGCATGCTCACGGATTGATTATTTTCACTGGCCCGACCGGCAGCGGTAAAACCACAACACTGTATTCCCTTCTGAATGAAACCTCCCATATGTTCCATCGCAATGTCATCACCCTGGAAGATCCCATTGAAAAAGAGAATGACTTAGTTCTTCAAGTCCAAGTGAATGAGAAAGCCGGCGTGTCTTATTCTGCAGGCTTAAAAGCAATCCTTCGCCATGACCCCGATATCATTATGGTGGGTGAAATCCGGGATGCGGAAACGGCGAAGATTGCAGTTAGAGCAGCTCTTACCGGTCACCTTGTATTAAGCACCATGCATACCCGGGATGCTGAGGGGGCTGTATACCGTCTGGCTGAGTTTGGAGTGAACATGCTGGAAATTGAGCAGACTTTGGTGGCGGTCACCGCTCAGCGCCTAGTCGAATTGAATTGTCCATATTGTGAAGGGGAATGCTCGCCATTCTGCTATGGATATGGCAGGTGGAAACGGGCGAGTGTGTTTGAATTGCTTGCAGGAAGGGCGCTCAATGCCTCCATAAAGAATGCAAGAGGAGAAAGCAGCCATGTTAAGTATCGAACACTGAAGGAAGTCATAACTAAAGGGATTGCTCTGGGCTATATAAAGGAAACGGAGTACAGCAGGTGGGTACATGGCAATGGAGAAACCTAAATGGACCATTCAAGAACAGGGTTTGTTTCTGAAGAATACAGGGGAACTGCTGTCCAGAGGATATCCTTTATCCGAAGCGCTCGAGTCACTGGTGCATCAGCTGCCGCAAAAACGAAAACATGAAATCAGGCAGTGCCTCTCTCAGTTGAGAGAAGGTTTTCCTTTTTATCAAATACTTTCAAACATGAACTTTAATAAAAATCTGATTGGCTATGTTTTTTTTGCTGAACAGCACGGAGGCCTTGCTTCTGCATTTCTTGAAGGAAGCGAAATGGTGCTCCGAAAAGGCAGGGACACTGAAAAATTGAAAAAGCTGATGGCCTATCCGATTTTCCTGATGCTCATTACCGCATTCTTATTTATTTTCGTTGATAAAGTCCTGTTGCCCCGTTTCTCATCCTTATTTGTTTCAATGCAGCTTCAGCCTAATTTCTTTACGAAAGCCGTTTATTTGTTTGGTGATTTTCTCCCGTTTTTTCTTCTGTTTCTGTTCTTCGGCTTGGTCACTTTGCTTATATACTATTTTGTCAGATTCAGAAATCTTGCCCCTATCCAACAAAAAAAAATCCTCGTAAGAGTACCTGCAGCAGGCCAATTTCTTCGCCTTTACTATACCCACTTCTTTGCTGTACAGCTCAGTTATCTTTTAAACGGGGGCTTATCTATATCTGAGGCGCTGAGTCTTTTTGAGAAAAATGAAAAGCAGCCTTTTTACAGTGTCCTCGGTAAAGCCGTGAAGCTCAAGCTCCGTGAAGGGAATAAGCTGGAAGACATTCTTGTGAGTTTTCCATTTTTTGAAAGGGAACTGTCCAATATTATTAGACATGGTCAAAAAAATGGCAGACTGGACCAGGAATTAACATTTTTTAGCAGGCGTTGTCTGCACAAAATAGAGGAAAAAACAGAAAAACTTCTTAAGATCATTCAGCCTGTTTTATATATGTTTATCGGTTTTTTAATAGTTTCGATGTATTTGGCAGTTTTGCTGCCTATGTTTCATCTACTGGAGGGATTTTAATGAAATGGCGTATGTTAAACAATAATAGAGGATTCACGCTTATTGAAATGATGATTGTTTTATTGGTGATTTCAGTGCTCTTAATCATCACCATTCCCAATGTAACAAAACACAATTCAAAAATAAACAGCAAGGGATGCGAGGCGTTCGTTAAGATGGTGCAGGCTCAGGTTCAGGCATATGAAATCGATGAAAAAGTACTGCCTTCGGACATTCAGGATTTAGTGGCTGCCGATTATCTCAATGAAGGAGCGACAACTTGTCCAAATGGAGATGCCATTACGATTTCTGCAGATGGGAAGGTTGAATCTGAAGAGTCATGATGAAAAACAAAGCAGGCTTTACATTGATAGAGTCGCTATTCGTTCTCAGTATTTTCCTTATTATTGCTTCGGTTACAGCCCTGCTTTTTAAACCGCATTTTTTCTATCTTGAAAAGATAATGTTCTTTTCCCAATTAAAATCTGACCTCCTTTATGCCCAAAACTATGCCATAACCCACCAGACAGATGTAGCTATTCAAATCATTCCAGAGGAGAATAGGTATTTCGCTAAGGAAAAGCTTGCGGCTGATTCTATTTTAAGTAGAGAATATTCCGGAGTCATTGAGATTAAGCCGGGAACAATGCCATTGTATTTTCAATATGGACCTGGCGGAATTACAAATAAATTTGGAAGCTTCTATATTAAAGCAGACAGGGAGCAATACAAAATAACATTTTTTATCGGAAGAGGACGTTTTAATGTGGAGAAAGAATGAAGGCTTCTTTCTGGCTGAGCTCCTGCTGTCTCTATCAGGGTTACTGCTTGCAGCGGGAATAATATTTCCTCTTGTCATAAAGGCATTTGTGCATTCTGAAGAGGTAAAACAGGATTATGAAAGCACCCAGCTGCTTTATGAGAGTCTTATGGAGGCTGCATCGGAGGGGAGTTTTCCTGAGGGGAAGACCATAAAAAAAAATCAGACAGTCTATCAAATATTGCTTAAGGAAAACCAAGGATTTATGGAGGTTTGCATAAGGTATGAAAATGTACGGGATAACACAAAGGAAAAGTGTGAGGTATTTCAGTGATAAGGGGTTTACCATGCTTGAAATGCTGTTTTCATTTTCAATATTTTTATTGATTGTTAGCTTTTTGACGATGGGCTTAAATTTCCTTTTTCAGGACTGGAAAATGGAAGCCAGGACACAAAGACTTGAATGGCATGTATTTATCAACCAGCTGAAAAAGGAAATCAGGCTCGCTGATGCTGCAAATATAACAGCTGGATCAATTGTTTTGACTCTAGACGGGAAAAGTGTGCTTTATGAAAAATATGGATCTAACTTGCGGAGGAGAGTGGATATGAAGGGCCATGAGATTGTCCTTCAAAAACTAAATGCCATTACCTTTGCGTCTGTCAATGGCGGGGTTGAAATAAATGTTTCGGATGATTTTGATCAAAAGCATTCCGCGTTTCTATATTACTTAATGGATATGGAGGATATTGATGTACCGTAATCAGGAAGGATTTTCTTATCCTCTTACTTTAACACTTATACTGGCTGCACTCTTTCTTCTTACCATTCAATTAGACCAGTTTATTTCCGAGAAAAGGATTGTGAATCAGGCGGAAACCGTCCTAAAGCAGGAATACTACCTGCTGAGTTCCTTTAAAAAAACAGAAAAAATGCTGAGTGAAAATGCAGACCCGAAAGAGTCAGGAGTTTATTCGTTTAAAAAAGGATCGGTTTCCTATGAGATTTCTCCAGTGGCAGCAAGCTTAATTCAGATTACCTTCAAAACAAAAATTGGATCTGATAAAGAAATTTCCGGTTATGCTTACTATGACACAGACCTGCAAAAAATGATAAAATGGATTGAAAAAAACTGAGTGGGGATAAAAATGAAGCCTATTTATTTAATCGGATTCATGGGTTCCGGCAAAACTACGATAGGAAAAGAGCTGGCAGCCTGCTTAAATCAGGAAGTAATTGATACAGATGAAGAAATAGTGAAGCGTGAGAATAAAAATATTAATGATATTTTCGCGCAGCATGGAGAGGAATACTTCAGAAGTCTTGAATCCAATATATTAAATGAAATGGATGACAGAGCGGGTGTTATAACCACTGGCGGGGGCATTGTGATAAAGCCTGAAAACAGAAATAGGCTTAGCGAAACAGGAATTGTTTTCTTCCTTTATGCGTCTCCTGAAGAAATCTTTAAACGGATTGAGAAGGATCATACCAGACCGCTGCTGAAGGGCGATAAAAAGAGGCTGATCCACGAACTTTATGAAAAAAGGATGCCGCTCTATAAAGAAACCGCCCATGTGATCATTGATACAACGAATAAAGATAAAGCAGAAATCATACAAGAAATAATAGATTGTTTAGAGTGAAAACCCGTTGGACATACTTGTAAATGATAAATAGCAGGCAGTTCCTGCAATTCTGTATGGAAAAAGGCAGGTATGGACATGAAATCCAACGATTATGTAAAGTATCTTACACAGACAGTAGTAAAATATATTGATCAGCCAAAAGATGAGCGAAAACGGCATCGTATTGAAAAAAAGGACATGAAAGAGCCGTTTTTATTCAGATGGTTTGGAATGTTTTCTTATCTGTTTTACTTGGGCATGAGAAGAAAGAAACATAAATAGCTTTTATGCAAAAAACCGGCTAAATTGCCGGTTTTTTGCATTTTTAGACTGCACTGTCTGTCAGATAAAAGAGACCGCCATTTATGATGGAGATATTAACCTTTGGTTCATATTGCTCCTGAAGAGCTGTTTTTTCGTTTTCATAGCTTTCGCCCTTTTCTTCTGCCTCTTCATAAAAATGTTCAAGAAGGCTGAGGTCTTTTTGCCAGCGCTGACGGGCTTCATCAGCCCATATATGATCTTCTTGTTCAATTTCGGCTTTAATAAAATTTGCTACCCTGTATACTCCGCTTCGCGGCATAATAAGCGGAGACAGTGTGAACGAGTAGTCGGGGATTTTGGGCGTAAGGCTCATGCCAAGCAATCTGTCATGAAAACTTTCGACCATCTGGCCATTAATCAATTGGAGGCCGATGGATTTAAAGACATCCCGTTTTCGGTCGCATTGATAAGATACGCGAATGTTCATTCCTAGCCATGGTCTTAACGGCACCTGCTTTCCAGGTGCCAGCCGGTGATTTTCATATAATCGGATATAGCCTGCCAGGTTCCTGGCCGAATCAAAGATCTGGTGAAGCCTAGGGGAGCCAAAATGAATGACTTCCCCCTTAATATGCGGCGGGGCCAGCTGCTGGTTTGTAATAAGCGTCAGCTGCATCGGGTTTGGAATTCCGCCTGTTTTTTCGAGATAATGCCAATAAAAGGGCCGATTCATCAGTTCCTTATCCAAATCAATCGTCAGCTGTACGGTCATATACCCCGGACCTTTATCAGTTATTTCACACCCGTTTGCGTGAAAATACCTTTCAAGGAATTTATGAATTTCCTGTTGCTGCATTCAGTTCACCTTCTTTCAGATCCTCTGCGAATTGAATCATGCTCGTCAAGTTCTCCATTTTAATCCTCATTTCACCTTCTGAAGCCGATCTTCCGAAAATATCAACAAGGTGATCGTCAATACTGCCAAATTCAAGCTTTGTTAAAATATCGTCCAAATCGCCGATGACTTTTTCGAAGAGATGTATTTTCTCATATAGAAGCTTCATTATGTGTTCTTCGACTGTTCCTTTTGTGGCAAAATTATAAATCATGACATCCTTTTCCTGGCCGAGACGATGTATGCGCCCAATCCTTTGTTCGAGCCGCATTGGATTCCAGGGGAGATCAAAATTAATGATATGATTGCAGAACTGCAGGTTTATTCCTTCTCCTCCCGCTTCTGTTGCAATCAGGACTTGTGCATTCTTTTGGAAAAGCTCCCTCATCCAGTCCTTTTTGCCTCTTTTAAATCCTCCCCTGAACGGAACCGATGTTATCCCATATTGCTTTAAAAACCACTGCAGATACATTTGTGTTGCCCTATACTCAGTAAAAATTATGACCTTGTCATTTATTTTCTGTATTAATTCAAGTGCTTTTTGAGCTTTTGAGTTTTGCTGAACCGCTTCCACCTTTTTAATAAGGTATTGTATTTGCTCCTGGAAAGCTATTGAAGGCTGTTCCTGTCTTTTCAGCATATTCTGAAGCGTAAAATAGACAGCTTCTCTGCTTGAGCATGCCTCTCTTTGCAGTGTCATTACTGAAAACTGGCTGGAACTCACCCAATTTTCTTCACTCCGCAGCTCTGTTACCGCTTCATAGAGCTCATGCTCGGGCTGCGAAAATTCAATCGGTATGGTTTCCACATGCCGTTTGGTCCATTCAATCCCGGTATCTGCCCTGCGGTTGCGGATCATGACTTTGTTTACGAGTTCCTTTAGATGTGCATCATCGTTCAAAGAGCGTGAGTCTTTTTTATAATTCTCATAAAAAGCTGATTCATTGCCAAGATGTCCGGGTTTAAGCAGGGACACAAGATTGAAGATCTCACTGATTCGATTCTGAATGGGTGTTGCTGTTAATAGGAGGCAAAACTTCTTTTTAAGGTTTTGTACAAATTCATAGTTTCTCGTTTTATTATTTTTTAGCTTGTGAGCTTCGTCTATAATAATCAGGTCATAATCAAGGCTGTAAATAATGTCCCGATGAGGATTGCGTTTGGCTGTATCGATGGATGATACCACAACGTCGCATTGTTCCCATACATAGCTTTTCCGCTGCGCCACAGCCGGAATAAAAAATTTGCTGTTCAGCTCCATGGCCCACTGGGAAACAAGGGAAGCCGGAACGAGTATAAGGACTTTTTTTACGAGTCCCCTGATCATATATTCCTTTAATATCAGCCCAGCTTCAATCGTTTTTCCAAGACCGACTTCATCAGCTAAAATCGCCTTGCCGTTCATGCTTTCGACTACCTGCTTGGCCACTTCCAGCTGATGGGGAAGTGGAGTAAGGTTCGGCAGATGCTTCGGAGCCTGCAAGCCTTCAAAGTCAGGAATAGTTGTATGGTTTTCAACCTCAACAGCCAGTTTATAAAGCTCCCAGTTTCCCCATGGGCCGTCGTCATCAATCCTTTTTAAGAATTCATCCTGCCAGGCAGAATCAAAGCCAATTTGCACTGTCATAAAAACAGCTCCTTTTATCTATATAAAGATATTGCCCAAACCTTGTTAAGGTGGTACGATGTTAATAGCTTTGAAAGTTTTGAAAGTTAACACATTACATTTAGTTAACCGAAGTAATGGATGCTTAATTTTTTCTGTTTGGTATAAGTATGACCATCTTGGAAAATTTTATAAATGCGAATGATTACAAGGGGAGAGACTACATTAGTAGCGCCGAAGGAGCAAGCAAAATCTGTGAATCTCTCAGGCAAAAGAACTCTTGTTTGACGCAGCTCTGGAGAGTGCTTTTTAATAAGCCACCCAAGGGGACAGCCGGTTTCGGTAAACTTTCAGGTGCAAGGACAGAGATCTTCTCATAATTGAGGGGATATTCTGTCCTTTTTTATGTTCCTAAAACAAATTTCAAAAGATTTAAGGGGGACGAGTAAATGTCACAGTTAAAACGCACACCTTTATTTGAGGTGTACAAGGATTACGGAGCAAAAACCATCGACTTCGGGGGCTGGGATCTACCTGTTCAATTTTCAAGCATTAAAGAAGAACATGAAGCAGTCCGTACAAAAGCCGGCCTCTTTGATGTATCCCATATGGGTGAAATCGAAGTGAAGGGGACGGACAGTCTTAAATATCTTCAAAAAATGATGACGAACGATATTTCCAAATTAAAGAACTCAGGTGCTCAATATACAGCCATGTGCTATGAAAATGGCGGAACTGTCGATGATTTACTTGTCTATAAAATAGAGGATGACCACTATTTGCTTGTTGTTAATGCTTCCAATATCGAAAAGGATTTCAACTGGCTTCAGGACCATGCAGAAGGCAATGTGGAATTGAAAAACCTTTCAGAAGATATGGCGCAGCTGGCGATTCAGGGGCCGCTTGCAGAAAAAGTGCTTCAAAAGCTTGCTGGGACTAATTTGTCGGATATTGGATTTTTTAAATTCCAGCAGGATGTTGATTTGAATGGCAAGAAAGCGCTTGTTTCCAGAACAGGATACACAGGAGAAGACGGATTTGAAGTCTACTGTGATGCCAGGGATGCAGTTGCATTATGGAATGAAATTCTTGAAGCGGGCAAAGAAGAAGGCGTGCTCCCATGCGGACTAGGCTCAAGGGATACTCTTCGCTTTGAAGCCAACCTGGCACTATACGGTCAGGAGCTCTCACCTGAGATCACACCGCTAGAGGCAGGAATTGGCTTTGCAGTCAAGGTGAATAAAGAAGCCGACTTTATTGGCAAAGAAGTGCTTAAGAATCAAAAGGATAACGGGGTTCCGCGCAAGCTGGCCGGAATTGAAATGATTGACCGCGGTATTCCGCGCCATGGATATCCTGTATTTAAAGGGGAAGAATTGATCGGGGAAGTGACAACAGGCACTCAATCTCCGACATTGAAAAAGAACATCGGCCTTGTCCTTATCAAGAAAGAGCATGCGGAGCTTGGAACTGAATTGGAAGTGGAAATCCGCGGCAAACGGCTGAAGGCTAAGATTGAAGCAACACCTTTTTACAAAAGAGAAAAGAACTAACCGGGGGAGAAAATGATGAAACATCGCTATTTACCGATGACAGAGTCTGACCAGAAAGCAATGCTTGAGAAGATCGGCGTCAGTTCTGTGGAAGAATTATTCAGTGATATTCCCGAGAGTGTGAGATTTAAGGGCGAATATGACATCAAGCCGGCGAAATCAGAGACAGCCTTACTGAAAGAGCTTACTAAAATGGCTCAAAAAAATGCTGATCTTCGCACAAATTCATCTTTCCTTGGTGCGGGAGTTTATGATCATTACATGCCGGTCATTGTCGATCATGTATTATCCCGTTCAGAGTTTTATACTGCCTATACTCCTTACCAGCCGGAAATTTCACAGGGAGAGCTGCAGGCAATTTTTGAATTCCAGACCATGATCTGTGAATTAACAGGAATGGATGTGGCCAACTCATCCATGTATGATGGCGGAACAGCACTTGCTGAAGCAGCCATGCTAAGCGCAGGCAGCACCCGCCGCAAGAAAATACTAATCTCAAGCGCAGTTCACCCTGAATCTAAGGAAGTAGTTAAAACATACGCAAAGGGCCAGTATATTGAAGTGATTGAGATTCCTCATAAAGACGGCACCACTGACCTTGAAGCCCTGAAATGAAATGATTGGCGATGATATCGCAGGTGTAATTGTGCAGTACCCTAACTTTTTTGGCAGAGTCGAGCCATTAAAAGAGCTTGAGGAAATTATTCATGCTCACAAGTCCATGTTTGTTGTTTCAAGCAACCCGCTTGCCCTTGGCGCGCTTACTCCTCCAGGAAGATTTGGAGCAGACATCGTAGCAGGAGATGCTCAGGTTTTTGGTATTCCTACTGCTTTTGGAGGCCCTCATTGCGGATACTTTGCGGTAACATCCAAGCTGATGAGAAAAGTGCCGGGTCGTCTTGTAGGACAAACGGTAGACGATCAGGGCCGCCGCGGTTTCGTGCTTACCCTTCAGGCGCGTGAACAGCATATACGCCGTGATAAGGCAACGTCCAACATCTGTTCCAATCAGGCTCTCAACGCACTGGCGGCATCTGTAGCGATGACTGCTCTCGGCAAGAAGGGCGTAAAGGAAATGGCTGCTGCCAACATGCAAAAAGCCCATTATGCAAAACAGCAATTTAAGGCTGCCGGCTTTGAAGTTCCATTTGAAGGTCCTTCGTTTAATGAATTCGTCATCAAGCTGAATAAGCCTGTTAAAGAAGTAAATCAAAAGCTCCTTGAAAAGGACATTATTGGCGGCTACGATTTGGGCAGAGATTATGCTGACCTGAAAAATCATATGCTTGTTGCTGTAACGGAATTGAGAACGAAGGAAGAAATTGATGCATTCGTTAAAGAAATGGGGGATTACCATGCATAAGGAAGATCAGCCACTCATCTTTGAATTAAGCACAGAAGGCCGTATCGGCTACAGCCTGCCGGAAATGGATATTCCGGAAATTGACCTGGGCGAGCTTCTTCCTGAAGGCTATCTGCGTGAAGAAGAGCCTGAGCTCCCGGAAGTGTCAGAACTTGATATCATGCGCCACTATACTGCACTTTCCAATCGAAATCATGGTGTTGATTCGGGATTTTATCCACTTGGATCCTGCACAATGAAATATAATCCTAAAATCAATGAGAATGTAGCACGCTTCAACGGTTTTGCCCACTTGCACCCGCTGCAGGATGAAAGCTCTGTTCAAGGTGCACTGGAATTGATGTATGATCTGCAGGAGCACCTGATTGAAATTACAGGAATGGATGAAGTTACACTTCAGCCGGCTGCAGGAGCACACGGAGAATGGACCGGGTTAATGATGATCCGTGCTTATCATGAAGCGAATGGCGATACCAAACGTACTAAAGTAGTCGTTCCTGACTCTGCCCACGGAACAAATCCGGCATCCGCAACAGTTGCAGGCTTTGAAACAGTAACGGTTAAATCGGATGAAAATGGATTGGTGGATTTAGAGGATCTAAGAAGAGTGGTTGGCGAGGACACTGCTGCTCTTATGCTGACTAACCCGAATACTTTAGGTTTGTTTGAAGAAAACATTCTTGAAATGGCAGAGATTGTTCACAGCGCCGGCGGAAAGCTTTACTATGATGGAGCTAACCTGAATGCAGTACTTTCAAAGGCACGCCCTGGAGATATGGGATTTGATGTTGTTCACCTTAATCTTCATAAGACCTTTACAGGACCGCATGGCGGCGGCGGACCGGGATCTGGCCCTGTCGGCGTAAAAGCTGATCTGATCCCATACCTTCCTAAGCCTGTATTGGTTAAGAAGGGTGACCAGTATGAATTTGATTATGACCGCCCGCAATCAATCGGCCGCGTGAAGCCGTATTATGGAAACTTCGGCATCAATGTCCGGGCTTATACTTATATCCGTACTATGGGGCCGGATGGACTGAAGGCTGTTACGGAAAATGCGGTACTAAACGCAAACTATATGATGAGAAGGCTTGAGCCATTCTTTGACCTGCCATTTGACAGACATTGCAAGCATGAATTCGTTTTAAGCGGCAAGCGCCAGAAGAAGCTTGGCGTGCGTACGTTGGATATTGCCAAGCGCCTTCTTGACTTTGGCTATCATCCGCCAACCATCTATTTCCCTCTTAACGTGGAAGAGTGCATCATGATTGAGCCGACTGAAACAGAATCCAAAGAAACGCTGGACGCTTTTGTCGACGCCATGATTCAAATTGCAAAAGAAGCTGAGGAAAACCCTGAGATTGTTCAGGAAGCACCACATACAACAGTGATTGGCCGTCTGGATGAAACCATGGCTGCAAGAAAGCCGGTTCTCCGTTACCAAAAGCAATAATAAACAAGAGGCCCCGTCAAACTGACGGGGCCTTTTAAAATAACATATTATTTTTTCGCCTTCACTTTTCCGGACCATTTTTTAAACCCGCCCTGCAGGTGTGAAAGGTCTTTGTAGCCTTTACGGTGCAAAAACTGGGCAGCTCTCGCACTTCTCATGCCGCTCTGGCAATATAAGTAGACTGGCTTGTCCGGACGCAATTCTTTCATGCGCATTTTCATTTGTGAAAGCGGTATATTGCGTGCACCTAAAATATGGCCGTTTTCAAATTCATTTGGTTCGCGAACATCGATTAACTGGGCTTTTCTATAGCCTTCTCTAAACTGGTCTTCAGTAAGCGTTTTAACAATTCGGCGCTGATAAAACCATGTTATGACAGAATAGGTAATGATTGCACCCAAAATGATAAGAATGAAATAAAGTGTTTCCAATATGTCTTTCTCCTTTCACGCATAGGTAAGCCAACTAATATTATATAAGTCTTTCCTGATTGGAGTAAAGGAAATCAGGAAAATTTGTTATGGAAATTCAACTTGCTTTAATTTTCATCGGAATTTTGTTAGACTAATAACCGCAAATGACCAGTTAAAGAAATTGAAAATGAGGGTTACATATGACTAAAGAAGTTTGGCGGTTTATCGATTCAGGAGAAGGTTCGCCTTCTTTTAATATGGCTCTGGATGAAGCCTTGCTTGATTGGAACAGTGAAGGGAAGATGCCACCTGTAATCCGGTTTTACGGCTGGAATCCTGCAACTCTTTCAATTGGATACTTCCAAAAGGTTGAAAAAGAAATAGATATGGAAGCAGTGAAGCAGCATGGCCTGGGGTTCGTCCGCAGACCAACAGGCGGAAGAGGGGTGCTGCACGAACATGAACTCACATACAGTGTCATCGTTCCTGAAGTCCACCCGGAAATGCCGAGTACAGTAACTGAAGCATACAGAGTCATTTCTGAAGGAATTCTAAAAGGTTTTCACGCTCTGGGAATGGAAGCTTATTTTGCTGTACCAAAGACGGCTGAAGAAAGAGACTCTCTAAAAAATCCACGATCTGCTGTTTGTTTTGATGCCCCAAGCTGGTATGAACTTGTTGTAGAAGGACGTAAAGTAGCAGGGAGTGCACAAACAAGACAAAAAGGTGTAATCCTTCAGCATGGCTCTATTTTGCTTGATTTGGATGAAGACAAGCTGTTCAGCTTATTCAAATATCCTAATGACCGGGTAAAAGAGAGAATGCAAAAGGCTTTTAAAAATAAAGCTGTTGCCATAAACGAGCTGACAGCAGAAAATATTACTCTTGAACAGGCTAAGGCAGCTTTCAAGAAAGGGTTTGAGGAAGGCCTGGACATTGTACTGGAACCTTACGAGCTTTCAGATGAAGAGATGGCATATGTGCAAAAAATCGCAAAAGAACGATATGAAAGTGATGACTGGAACTATAAGAGATAAAAGCGGCTAAGTCGCTTTTTCTCTTTTTTTAATGAATAATTTTCCAATTATTGCTTTGGAAAAGTGCAAGCTTCAAAATATGTTAAAATTTATCGTTAAATGTCGGAAATCGGCTGTTAACTCTGTTTTTCTTTAAATTTTAGTATATTTTAAGTTTGACAAAATCAGATTCAGTTGAATCAGACACAATATGTAGTGGTGTCGAAAATATTTAGGACACTATATATTGATTTTGAGGTTTGAGTTATGGTAACTTTAGGGTACTCTTTTAAAACAGATAGATTTACTCTATCTGACAGAATACTTACACACATTAATTAGATAATTGAATTTAGAAGGAGTTGTAACAATGTCTGTTGCTCTAGGACAAAAAATGAAATTGAACATTGAACGTTTAAACAAGGACATCCGTCTCTTTCCTCAGGTTCACCCAGTAACCTCAGATATGAAAATGACCCACAAAGGTGTTTCCCGCTTGGTTATGCTAGATCGCTATACCTTCAAAGACACCGAGAAAGTGACACTCACAAACGGTGACTTCGTTGTCCTCACCATTAAGGAAGATCCCAAATTTCCTGCACGCGGCTTAGGCTACATCCTCGATATTGACTGGGAAAACAAGACAGCCAAGGTTTTAGTAGAGGAAGATTACAGAGGAGTGCTGGATGATCCGGAAGAATCGAGAACAGGCATTATTACAAAGCCTCTTGATGTAATCGAGAAGCCTTTGGAAATCTTCTATGAGCAAATCGCCAAGCGTAACGCAACAGGCCTTGCATCGGTTGAGAAGACCGAAGAAAAGAGAAAAGAATGGTTTGAGAAGTTCTATCAGGAATTGAAAAACCTGAATTTCATTCCGGCTGGCCGCGTGCTGTATGGAGCTGGTGCTGACACAGATGTTACGTATTTCAACTGCTATGTAATGCCATTCGTGCAGGATTCCCGTGAAGGAATCTCCGAGCACCGCAAGCAGGTAATGGAGATCATGAGCCGCGGCGGCGGAGTAGGGACAAACGGTTCAACTCTGAGACCTCGCAATACACTGGCCAAAGGTGTAAACGGCAAATCCTCCGGTTCGGTTTCCTGGCTGGATGATATTGCGAAGCTTACACACCTGGTGGAGCAGGGGGGATCCCGCAGAGGTGCGCAGATGATTATGCTATCCGATTGGCATCCGGACATTATCGAATTCATCATCTCGAAAATGCAAAACCCGAGAATTTTACGCTTCCTTCTTGAAAATACAAATGATGAAACAATAAAAAAATATGCTAAAGAAAAACTGAAATTTACTCCATTTAATGAACAGGAAATTGCCATGTACCAGGGCATTATTAATTATAAAAGCATTCCAGGCTATGGCGGCTTCAGTGAAAACATCATAAAAGATGCTGAGGAGAAGCTGGCGGCTGGCGGTACTTATAGTGTTCATAACTCTGAGTTCCTTACAGGAGCAAACATTTCAGTCTGCCTCACGAAAGAATTTATGGATGCGGTTGAAAATGATGGAGAATATGAGCTTCGTTTCCCTGATGTTGAATCCTATGATGCCGAAACGATGAAAACATACAACGAAGAATGGCATAAAGTCGGTGATGTCAGAGATTGGGCAAAACTAGGCTATAAAGTCCGCGTTCACCGTAAAATTAAAGCGAAAGAGCTTTGGAACCTGATTAACATCTGTGCAACATACTCAGCTGAACCAGGCATCTTCTTTATCGATAACGCAAACGACATGACGAATGCACAGGCATACGGACAAAGGGTTGTAGCTACAAACCCATGTGGCGAGCAGCCTCTGGCGCCAAATTCTGTATGCAACCTTGCAGCAGTAAATCTTGCAGAAATGGCAGATAAAGAAAATAAAACTGTTAATTTTGAAAAGCTGAAGCGTACTGTTGAAGTAGGTGTACGGATGCAGGACAATGTAATAGATGCTACACCATACTTCCTTGAAGAGAACAAAAAGCAGGCATTAGGCGAGCGGCGAGTTGGTCTTGGCGTTATGGGGCTTCATGATTTGCTCATCTATTGTGAAACAGAATATGGCTCTGAAGAAGGCAACGTGCTGATTGATAAAGTCTTTGAGACCATTGCTACATCAGCATACAAAGCTTCTGTAAAGCTTGCGGAGGAAAAAGGAAGCTTCCCGTTCTTAACAGGTGAAAATCCTGAAGAAACAAATCGCCTGCGCAAAGCTTTTACCGAAACAGGCTTCATGCAGAAAATGCCTGAGGATATCCGTGCTTCTATTTTAGAAAGCGGAATCCGCAATTCACATCTTCTAACCGTTGCTCCTACGGGATCCACAGGGACCATGGTTGGTGTTTCTACAGGCCTTGAACCATATTTCTCCTTCTCATACTTCAGAAGCGGCCGCTTAGGCAAGTTCATTGAAGTGAAGGCAGATATTGTTCAGGAATATTTAGACCGCAATCCGGATGCAGATCCTGAAAATCTGCCTGAGTGGTTTATCGCAGCGATGGATCTTGCTCCAGAAGCGCACGCAGATGTTCAATGTGTGATTCAGCGCTGGATCGACAGCTCGATTAGTAAAACTGTCAACGCACCGAAAGGCTACAGTGTTGAACAGGTTGAAAAGGTGTATGAACGCTTATACCGCGGCGGTGCAAAGGGAGGAACAGTATATGTGGACGGATCACGCGATTCTCAAGTATTGACGCTGAAAGCTGAAGAGAACAGCTTTGATGGTAATGACACAGTCAAAAAAGAAAAATCAAAGCAGCATGTTGTGCTGGTTGATACAATCAGTGACCTTCGTTCCACCGATGTAACAATCGGTTCAGAAGTAGGCAATACATGCCCGGTATGCCGCAAAGGAAAAGTCAAAGAAATCGGCGGCTGCAATACTTGCACAAACTGTAATGCACAGCTGAAATGCGGTTTATAAAAATAAATAAAACGAATGAGAGAAGATGGAAATAATTGTTCCATCTTCTTTTTTTGCTTTTGATTATTTGGCTCATACTACAGTCATAGGGTTCAGCCGAGATTATATAACGGCAGGACAAATTGACAAAGAGAGGTTAATTCAATGAAGCCATTTATCCCGCAGCTCGTTTATATAGAGCCTCAAGCTCTTGAGTATCCATTAGGAAGAGAACTAAAGGGAAAATTCGAGAAAATGAATATAGAAATCAGGGAAACAACTTCACATAATCAGGTGAGGAATATTCCTGGCGATAATGAATTGCAGAAATACCGCAATGCGAAATCCACTTTAGTAGTAGGAATCAGACGGACTCTGAAATTTGATACATCCAAGCCCTCTGCAGAATACGCCATCCCCCTTGCTACTGGCTGCATGGGGCACTGCCATTATTGCTACTTGCAAACCACCCTTGGCAGCAAGCCGTATATCCGGACGTATGTAAACCTTGAAGAAATTTTTGATCAGGCCTCTAAATATATGGAAGAGCGGAAGCCAGAGCTGACACGCTTTGAAGCAGCGTGTACTTCCGATATAGTAGGGATTGATCACCTGACCCATTCACTGAAGAAAACGATTGAATTTATCGGTCAGACTGAATACGGCCAGCTTCGGTTTGTCACCAAGTACCATCATGTCGATCATTTGCTGGATGCAAAACATAATGGCAAAACCCGGTTCCGATTTAGTGTCAATTCCCGCTACGTAATAAAAAACTTTGAGCCGGGTACTTCCTCTTTTGATGACCGGCTTGAAGCTGCCCGAAAAGTAGCCAATGCCGGCTATCCGCTTGGCTTTATCGTAGCACCCATTTATATGCACGATGATTGGCGTGAAGGCTACCATGAACTGTTTCAAAGGTTAAGCAGTTCACTCGATGGCATCAATCTGAATGGCTTAACTTTCGAATTAATCCAGCATAGATTTACGAAACCGGCAAAAAAAGTAATTGAAAAACGCTACCCAAAAACAAAACTTGAAATGGATGAAGAAAAGCGAAAATATAAGTGGGGAAGATATGGTATAGGCAAGTATGTTTATCCGACAGATGAAGCAAAGAATCTGGAACATACAATCAGGGAGTATATTCATTCCTATTTTCCAGAGGCAGAAGTGCAATATTTTACTTAATTATGAAATTTTGCTTGTCAGACGTACTAATTTAAAAAGCTCCTGATTAAAGATGTATAAGTAAAGGTTCCTCTATGAGCAAGTACATCGACAGGAGTGGCTTACATGTATATAGATGGTGTTTTTTCAGGAGGGGGCATCAAAGGATTTGCCTTAATCGGCGCATATGAAGCAGTTCATAAAAGAGGATTTCGCTTCAAGCGGGTTGCTGGCACTAGTGCAGGATCCATTGTGGCTGCGTTAATAGCTGCTAATTATACAAGTGAGGAAATATATCGGCTCGTCGATGAATTTGAACTCAAAAAGCTTCTTGATGAAAGAACAACATTTATCCCCTTTGCAGTCGGAAAATGGCTTAATCTATATTGGCATCTGGGACTATATAAAGGATCTGAGCTCGAAAGCTGGATGACTCAGAAATTAGGAGACAGGGGGATCAGAACATTTTCAGATCTGCCGCCTCAATCGCTTAGAGTCATAGCGTCAGACCTGACAAATGGAAGATTGGTTGTACTGCCAGATGATCTTGTGCATTATGGCATAGATCCAGCTTCATTTCCGGTAGCAAAAGCGATCAGGATGAGCTGCAGCCTCCCGTATTTTTTTGAGCCGGTCAAGCTGAATGGCTACAGCAGTACAAGTGTCATCGTGGATGGCGGGGTTTTAAGTAATTTCCCAATGTGGCTTTTTGATAAGGAAAATGTAAAAAAAACCAGGCCTGTGCTCGGGATAAAGTTAAGTCATAACTTAAGCGAACGGCCCCCGAACAAAATCGATAACGCCATACAAATGTATGCGGCGCTTTTTGAAACGATGAAGGACGCGCATGATGCAAGATACATCTCGAGAAAACATGCACAAAATATTATTTTCATTCCGACCGACGGTGTACTGACTGCGGAATTTAATATAACCGAGCAGAAGAAAAAAGATCTTCTGGAGCATGGCAGGCAATGTGCGGAAAAGTTTTTTTCATCATGGAGCTACTAATTAGAAAACTCAACAAAAAAATCGAGCCCGGATTAAAGGGAGGCTCGATTTTTCTTTTTGCCTTTTTTGCCTTCTATGACTGTCAAATGTGGAGAAGACTTTTTCTTGGATTTTTTAATGGAAGTAATGGAACCGACAGATCCCTTTCTGCCATTGGCAGAACCCGATTCTTTATTATTAAAGCGTCTTTTTGATTTTTTGGCTGCCTTTATAAAAGCTCGCTGCTCTCGCTTAGAGGGATTAGATCTGTTAAAGCGCTGAAAAAGAAAGTATACAACAGCTCCAATGATGACAATGACAGCTATTCTCTCCAAAAAACCGGCAGGATTTGAGATCAGGCTGACGGCAACTCCGATAACAGCCAGAATTATAAGACCGGAGACAATATAAAATGTAAATGGTTTTTTCAAGAAAGCCACCTCCCTAAAAGCATGATGAGCAATTTTATAAGCTTTTAAACTCTATAAGATAAAGTTTATCGAAATAATGATGAAATCTGACTTTATTTTTTAACTTTCCTATTTCTTTACAATTTAAACAGTAGATCATTAACTTTTAATAAGTGACAGTAATATTTTCCAGATAATCATGAAAATGCTTTTACTTAAATTTATGCTGTGGACCTCAGTCCCGGAACTCGCATAACCGGAAAATCACAAAATTAAAGAGCTTCATCCTTAATTATTTTATTCGACTTAAAATCTCATAAAACCTTTATATAACAGGAAAATATATAAAAAATATGAACAGTTTATGCTGCAGAAATTATTCCGGCCGCTTTTATTTAAAATAGGATGCAATGGAATAATTGTGTGTGGACATAATAGGAAAAGGAGGTGGCGCAAAGTGGCAGAAGAAAAAGAGCGCTTGGAACAGGATCAAAGGGAAAAACCAATGTCTTTTATGACAATGGTGGTCATTACCGGACTGGTTGGGGGCATTCTTTGGAGCGGACTGGCCTATCTTGCTTATGTGTTTAATTTCACGGAAATTCGCCCTAATGTCATTCTCGAGCCCTGGACGATTGGAGCCTGGAAAGAGGGATGGCTTGGGACACTGATCTCAATTTTCCTGATTGGGGGAATATCTATTATAGCTGCCCTGATCTATTATGCAGCGCTGCGGAAATTTCAAAGTATTTTCGTGGGTGCTGGCTATGGAGTTGCCCTTTTTTTACTGGTGTTCTTTATACTCAATCCAATCTTCCCTGGAATCAGCCCGTTTTGGGATCTTGAGCGAAATACGATTATTACATCACTTTGTTTCTATATTTTATTTGGTGTATTTGTAGGGTATTCCATTTCATATGAAGCTCAAGAACTGAAAGGCAAAACTGAAGATGAAAAAAAGGCCCGCACAGATCCGGACTTAACCTGATGAAAATATACTCAATATTCGAGCGGTGATAATGAAAATAATGCGAAAAGCGCTATACATCAGAACTGTAAGAAATTTTGCTTTATGATAGAATGTTCATAAGTGGGCATTCTTTTTCAGTGCTTTCATCAGGATGTTAAATAGAAGGAGAAGCCTATAAGCAATTGTTAGAATAGGGGGTTGAATATGGGGAAAATACTCCTGTTAAATGGGCCGAATTTAAACCTGCTCGGCAAAAGGGAACCAGGTGTTTATGGAAAAGAAACACTGGGTCAGCTGGAGCAAAATATGAAGGCATTGGGCGCTTCATATAAGACAGAAGTAACCTGTTTTCAGTCAAATCACGAAGGTGAACTCATTGACAGGCTTCACCTTGCCAATGAAGATGGCACACAGGGTATAATTTTCAATCCCGGGGCATTTACTCATTATAGCTACGCATTAAGGGATGCTGTTGCAGGAATACAGGTTCCTGTGATCGAAGTACATATTTCAAATGTTCATACCAGGGAAGAATTCAGGCATATTTCTGTCATTGCACCCGCTGCAATGGGCCAGATAGTCGGCCTTGGCTTTAAAGGGTATGAACTGGCATTTTATGCATTAACGGATTTTGTCAAGGGGAGAGGATAATATGGAGAAAATACAAAAATTACGTGCACGCTTTACAGAGTCAGGGATAGATGGGATGCTGATTACCAGCAATTACAATCGCCGTTATATGACTGGTTTTACCGGTTCATCGGGCGTGGTTCTAGTCAGTGCGGATAAAGCACTCTTTATAACCGATTTTCGTTATACGGAACAGGCTGCTAAACAATGTGAAGGATATGAAATTGTAAAGCATACTGGTGCCATTACGGAAGAAGTCGCCAAACAGGCAGAACAGCTTGGGATTAAAAAGCTTGGTTTTGAAGAGAATCATGTAACCTTTTCATCCTATAAAGCCTATGAAAAAGCTGTTAACGTCGAGCTTGTCCCTGTTTCTGACACCATTGAAAAGTTACGCTTGATAAAGGACGATTCAGAGATTAAGATAATAAAGGTGGCAGCAGACATTGCAGATGCTGCGTTTAAACATATTCTTGATGTCATTCGGCCAGGTATTACGGAGCTGGAAGTTTCGAATGAATTAGAATTCTTTATGAGAAAAGCGGGTGCAGATTCATCATCGTTTGACATTATCGTAGCATCAGGGTACCGTTCTGCTCTTCCGCATGGAGTTGCCAGTGATAAGGTTATTGAAAAAGGCGATTTTGTCACTTTGGACTTCGGTGCTTATTATAAGGGGTATGTTTCAGATATTACCCGCACAGTTGCTGTTGGGGAACCGGAAGATAAGCTGAAAGAAATCTATACCATTGTGCAGGAAGCCCAGGAGCGGGGAATGGAAGGCATTAAACCTGGAATGAGCGGCAAAGAAGCAGACGCCTTAACGCGTGATTATATTGCTGGTAAAGGCTATGGCGAATATTTTGGCCATTCTACCGGACACGGGATCGGCCTTGAAGTGCATGAAGGGCCTGCTTTATCATTTAAGTCAGATGTTATCCTTGAACCTGGAATGATTGTAACGGTGGAGCCTGGCATTTACATACCGGGACTTGGCGGTGTCCGCATTGAGGATGATACAGTCATAACAAATGATCATAATGAAACGCTTACTCATTCTACTAAAGAATTAATTATTCTTTAATTGTACACATTAGGAGGACAAACTTATGATTTCAGTAAACGATTTTCGTACGGGATTAACGATTGAAGTTGATAACGGTATTTGGCGCGTAATGGATTTTCAGCACGTTAAACCAGGAAAAGGAGCGGCTTTTGTACGTTCCAAATTGCGCAACCTTCGCACAGGCGCCATTCAGGAAAAAACCTTCCGTGCAGGTGAAAAAGTAGGGAAAGCTCAGATCGATAACCGTAAAATGCAGTACCTTTATGCAAATGGGGATCAGCATGTTTTCATGGACAATGAGTCTTATGAGCAAATCGAGCTGCCTGCATCATCAATTGAGTATGAATTAAAGTTTTTAAAAGAAAACATGGAAGTTGCTATTATGCTTTATCATGGAGAGTCTCTTGGAATCGAACTTCCTAACTCTGTTGAGCTTACAGTAACGGAAACAGAACCAGGTATTAAAGGGGATACTGCATCCGGCGGAACAAAGCCTGCAACAGTTGAAACCGGCCTGATAGTGCAAGTTCCTTTCTTTGTTAACGAAGGGGATAAACTGATCGTCAATACAACTGATGGTTCATACGTATCGCGTGCATAGTTTGAAAAAAATCCCGAGAAATCGGGATTTTTTTTATCCTTTATACTTCCTGCCTTCAGCGCCGGGGGATACGTCAGTGTCATTGCGATTATTATAATCAGGATCAGATGTGGGAGGAGTTCTGTTATCGCGGGTTCCGTCCAGATAAGCCCTGTCGCCTTTTTTCTGATTTTTTAAAAATTCATCTAAATTTTCATTCATCAAATAACCTCTTTTCTATAAAATTGCTCAATGTCACCTTAATAGTATTTGCTTCTTCACTGCGATTATAAGCCGAAGATTTCCTAGCTGTAGTATATGAACTCTGCCGTGATGAGGCTTTGGATTTCTATTGTTCCCGGCTGGATAGGTGTGCTGACGGCACTTTTAACAAAAGTGGAGGACTCAAAAGAAACAGGCTGCACCAGACCTAAAGTTCCTTCAGAAACGGATACTGGGGTACTGATTAATTGGACTCTTAGTGAAGAAGCAATGGTTTCTGCCTTTCTAAAAGCATCCAATACAGCCAAGCTTAGTGCCTTCTGATACAATTCCTGCCGGTTTTCTGTTTCAAAAGTAATTCCTCTAACAGTATTTGCACCGCTGTCTACTGCTGTATCTACTACAAGTCCTGTATTTTCAATCTCATTGACTGTAATGTCCAATATATGCTCAACCTTGTAACCGCGGAAAATTTGCTTGCCATCCACAAAATCATACTGCGGAAAAATGGAGAAGTCTGATGTTTGAATTTGTTTATCTGTTATTCCAATGGCATTAAGAGCCTTTTTGACATTTGAAATGGCAGCAGCATTCTGCTCCTGTGCTTTCTGAAGCTCCTGGTCTTCTGTTAAAACTCCCAGCTTTATATTAGCCTGATCTGGCTGTACAGCTATCTTTCCTTCACCTGAAACCCTTATAGTATTTGGCTTGGATCTTTCATGGCTTCCATTGTGCACAGTATTGCGGACAAATGGCTGATAATAATACATAAATTTCGCACCCGCTTTCATGAATGTATCTTTCTAGAATTACGCGGGAGAAAGAAAGAAAATGCGCATAATATTAATGCCAGCTGTAATTCATCAGTCCGGCAATTTTTTTTGGTATATCCGTATTTTCCAGCACTCCTGTAAAAGTTTCGCTCCCATTGCCATAAGCAAATAAAGGAATCATATTGCCTGTATGTCCGCCGGTCGAGCTGAGAGATCTTACTGTATCCGTTAAAATTCCCCCGTGATATTTCTCAGCAATCAGGCTTCCTATTTCCCATGCTGCTAAATATTGAGGATAAACCTTGCTGTCTGTGTTCATTAGCTTCCCATTAAACGCTTCAATCTCCTGCTGGTTTAAATCAATATTCGCATACTTTTTTAGAACACCCTTTACACTTTCAGATCGATAAATTCCCCTGTCTTCATCTCTTGCCAATTGGCTGACCATATACTGCGGTGTCGCCTTGATTTCCTTTAATTGCTGTATCTCCAGCGGCTCTGATGCTGATATTCCCATAGTCTCATGATCTGCGACAACCAAAACCAGTGTCTCTTTGTCCTTTTTTGCCCATTCAACTGCATATTTAACAGCTTCATCAAATTCAATGGTTTCTTTCCAGATGCTTGTAATATCACCTGCGTGTGATGCATGATCAATTCTTGCTCCTTCTGCCATGAGGAAAAATCCCTGTTCTCCTTTTGCGAGTACATCGATCGCTTTTTCAGTCATTTCTTTTAAGCTGGGTTCTTTGCTGTTCAGTAAAGGCCGGTCCAGTTTAAAACTCATATATCCGTCATTGAACAGGCCGAGCAGCTTTGAGCCTTTGGCATTCAGCAATTCTTCCCGATTCCCGGCAAAAGTATATCCATTTTGTTTAGCCTCTTTTATTAAATCCCTCCCGCTTTGCTTTTCCGGTGTGAAGTATGCTCTGCCGCCTCCCAGCAGCACATCCACCCCGAATTTCAGCTGCTGGCGTGCAATTTCCCCCTGTCCGGACCATCTGTTGGCAACACTTGCTGTAAAGGCTGCGGGTGTTGCATCTGTTACTGTATTGGTGGATATAACCCCTGCTTTTTTACCATTCTCCTTGAATAAATCAAGGATACTGTCTGCTTCCTTCCCATCCGGCGTAACTCCAATCATCTCATTATTTGTTTTTTTTCCAATTGCCAGTGCCGTACCGCCGGCAGCTGAGTCTGTCACAAAATTATTGGCAGATTCGGTATGCACCAATGCGGTGTGAGGCAGAGATTCCAGGAAAAGCCGCCCGTCCTTCCCGTATTCCAGTTTTCTTGCAATCTCAATCTGGCCAATTCCCATTCCATCGCCAATCATCAGAATGACATTTTTCGGTCCGTTTGTATTTCTCTGATGAGCTATTCCTTCTGCAGGTAAGAAACCAAGAACAATCAGGTGAAGAATAACCATGATGTAAATGCATTTTGCTTTCATAAATGGCACCAGCCTTTCTCTATGTTCCTTTTGAATTATTTTTTGAAGAAAGATATTTTTTTACTCAGGCAAAAGCTTGTACTAAATAAATGTGAAGCTTTCAAATCTAAGTCATATTGTTTTGCAGCAGGCATACATTTTAAATAATGAGAAGCTAGTCCGAAATCAGATTGAGAAATGGAGGAGCAGACTTGGAAACGATTATAGCCTTTTTGCCGAAAAAAATTGCCGAACAATTACAGAGAATCCCTCCGAAAATCTTAAAGGATCTGGAGGAAATCAGGGTCCGCATTTCGAGGCCGATTGAGCTGACAGCAAGGGGAGTACCGCATTTTCTCCCTTATATAGTTGATTCAGAGGATGCCGTGCATTTACTGAATAAAATAAGCCATTTTTCGATTTACACACTCGAGGAAGAGCTGAAAAGAGGTTATATCACGATTGAGGGCGGCCATCGGGTTGGGCTTGCAGGAAAGGTTATTCTTGAGCAGGGCAAGGTTAAGGCGATCAGGGATATTTCCTCATTTAACATTAGAATTGCCAGAGAGAAAGTTGGCATTGCCCAAACACTGATTCCGAGAATTTACAGGGGTGGATGGCTGCATACGATGATTATTGGGCCGCCGCAGACTGGTAAAACCACTTTGCTGCGCGATATCGCAAGAATCATTTCTTCTGGTGATCCAGATAGTGGCCTTCCTGCGAGTAAGGTTGGGATTGTGGATGAACGCTCCGAAATAGCAGGATGTGTGAATGGGATCCCCCAAATGACTTTTGGAAACAGGATTGATGTCCTTGATGCCTGTCCCAAAGCTGAGGGCATGATGATGATGATTCGTTCCATGAGCCCCGAGGTTCTCGTTGTCGATGAAATTGGCAGGCATGAAGATGCAGACGCCATAATGGAGGCAGTAAATGCCGGAATAAAGCTGATTATGACTACTCATGGAAATTCCCTGGAGGAAATTAAGAGGCGCCCGACTTTACAGGCCATACTTGAAATGGATGTTTTTCAGCGGTTTATTGAATTGAGCAGAAAAGATGGACCAGGCAGCATTGACTGCATACGAAACACAGACGGTTCAAGATTTCAGCATCAAGCGGGCGTGATGTAAATGATGAAGCTTATTGGAGCAGTTTTGATCATCATTGCAACAACATGGGCAGGGTTTGAAGCTTCAAGGCACCTGACCGAACGGCCGCGCCAGCTTCGTCAGCTTAAATCGGCACTGCAGTCATTAGAGGCTGAAATTATGTATGGCCATACACCTCTTCATGAAGCAGCCAGACGGCTTTCTGACCAGCTTTCCAAGCCCTTATCCTGGTTCTTTGAATCCTTTGCAAAAAAACTGACCGATTCCGAAACGACAGTAAAGGACGCCTGGGAAGAAAGCTTGACGGAAATATGGAAAATGACCGCCTTTAAACAAGGGGAATTCGAGATCATGAAGCAATTTGGCGAAACACTTGGAAGACATGACCGTCTTTCTCAGCAAAAGCAGATCATGCTGACCCTCACCCACCTGGAACGTGAAGAAGCTGATGCACATGACAGACAAGTGAAATACGAGAGAATGGTCAAAAGTCTGGGGTTTTTATCCGGATTGCTCTTAATCATTTTACTAATGTAGGAAACGCCGGCTTGATTTGCCGGACGCTGATCAGAGCTTAGGGGGAGAAAAGATGGGCTTAGAGGTAGATATCATATTCAAGATAGCGGGTGTGGGAATTGTTGTAGCCTTTTTGCATACTATTCTGGATCAGGTGGGCAAAAAAGAATACGCCCAATGGGTAACGCTTTTCGGATTTATTTATATCTTATTTATGGTTGCTTCCATTGTAGATAACCTTTTTCAAAAAATTAAATCAGTCTTCTTGTTTCAGGGATAAAAGGGGGGCTCAGCCATTGAAATTCTCCAGATAGTCGGATTTTCGCTTGTTGCCACGTTCCTGGCGCTGATTGTTAAGGAGCAAAAGCCGAATTTTGCCTTTTTGCTGATTGTTTTTGTCGGCTGTGCCATCTTTCTCTTTCTGGTCGACCAAATCTATGCCATTATCCATATGATTGAAAAGATTGCCGTCAATGCAAAGGTGAATATCGTCTATGTAGAAACCATTTTAAAGATAATTGGAATAGCCTATATTGCTGAATTTGCTGCCCAAATTACCAAAGATGCAGGACAGGGAGCCATTGCAGCAAAAATAGAAATGGGCGGGAAAATACTTATTCTTGCCATGGCCATTCCAATCCTTACTGTATTAATCGAAACCATTATTCGCATGATTCCGAGCTAGCCGGCTGCCTGCTGAAACGAAAGGCAGCCCGACTGGACAAGCTCATATTGCTGGAATTAGAGAGGGTCCTTTAAAAGAGGTGAAAAAATGAAGCAAAGGATGCAGAAAATTTTAGGATTCAGTTTACTTCTATTCTTTTTCCTGGCACCAATTGTACAAGCCTCACCTAAGACCGGCGAAGCAGAAGAAACGATTTCCCCTCAGGATTTAATTGAATCCCAGGTGGATAAGTTAGATCTTAATGAATTAAAGGGATTTTGGGAAGAAATCACAACAGAGTATGGAGGGTTTTTGCCCGAGAGCCAAAAGGGAAGTCTCTATGAATTCATAAAGGGAGAAAAGGAATTTTCATTAAAAGAGTGGGCTGGCGGCGCGATGAAGTTTATATTCCATGAGTTTATAGTCAACGGGAAACTGCTTGGAACTCTGATATTGCTGACGGTATTCAGCATGTTCCTGCAGTCGCTGCAGAATTCATTTGAAAAAAGCAATGTCAGTAAAGCAGCCTATTCAATCGTCTTCATGGTGTTGATTATTATCGCGCTGAATAGCTTCCATGTAGCGATCACATACACGGAGGAAACCATTTCAACCATGGTGTCATTCATAATGGCCCTCATACCGCTGCTGCTTGCGCTGATTGCTTCTTCCGGGGGTTTGGTATCTGCAGCGTTTTTCCACCCGGTTATCCTATTTTTGATGAATGTCAGCGGAGTATTTATCCAGTATGTCATTCTTCCGCTTATATTTTTATCAGCCCTGTTAAGCATTGTCAGCACATTGTCAGAACACTATAAGGTAACTCAGCTTGCCAATCTGCTCCGGAACTGGAGCATTGGACTTCTTGGGATGTTCCTGACGGTCTTTCTCGGAGTTATTTCAGTTCAGGGAGCATCTGCAGCGGTTACCGATGGAATTACCATCCGTACAGCAAAGTTTATTACGGGGAATTTTATTCCGGTCATTGGAAGGATGTTTACAGATGCAACAGATACCGTAATCAGTGCATCGGTGCTTTTGAAGAATACTGTCGGGATAGCAGGAGTAGCCATTCTCCTTATTATTGCAGCTTTTCCTGCAATCAAAATTTTAATGATTGCGTTTATATATAAATTTGCGGCAGCGATTTTGCAGCCGCTGGGAGGAGGGCCGATCATATCCTGCCTGGATATAATCAGCAAGAGCATTATCTATGTTTTTGCAGCTCTGGCCATTGTCTCCCTGATGTTTTTCCTTAGCATTACGGTTATTATAGCGGCCGGCAATTTGACCATGATGGTCAGGTAGGGAGGGAATGAAGTGGATTTCATAAAAGAATGGGTAACCAACATCATATTATTTGTTCTGCTTGCCACTGTCATAGATATGCTCCTCCCCAGCTCCAAGCTTCAGAAATATACAAAAATGGTGACAGGGCTGCTATTAATAGCGATTATTCTTACACCGATTTTGAGAATTATATCAAGTGATTTTGAAGAAGCTCTTGTTTCCGTGCCGGTTTTTGAGGCTTCAGGAGAAAAAAATATGGAAAATTTAATAGAAATGAAGAAAAAAGAAATACAAGCCTCAAGTGATGCATATATTTTAGAACAAATGGCTGTCCACATGAAACAGGACGCAGAAGAGGAGTTGATGGAACAGTACGGTCTGGAAATTGCTAACATTGATATTTTAGTAGATGAAAGCAGTGATCAAGCCTTCCCGGATAACCTGCAAAAGGTCATGATCCAACTCAAAGCAGAAGATGCAGAAGCTGAAGCTGTAGAAGTGGTTAAAACAGTGGAAATCAATGCCGGGAAACCTCTTCCATCCAGCGGGCCCGAACATGAAGATGCAGAAAGAATTGCTTCTCTTCTCGCACAAAAATGGAATGTAGACGCAAACTCAATCGAAGTTCTAGTAGAAGGGGGGAATATGGATAGGGATGGATAATGAAAAAGGTCCTTTCACATGGTTAAAGAAGATAATTTCCAAGGATGGACAGTCTGATAAGAAGCCCGGAAAATTCCACTATTTGCTGCTTGTTCTCCTATTTGGAGCAGCGATCATGCTGATCAGCAATACGCTGTTTCAAGAAGACGGTTCCACCGGTGATTTGCCCGTATTTAAAAATGGGGAAGAAGTGAAGCAGGAGGAAGAAGTGCCAGTCTTCGGCCAGCAGAAATCCGGGGGAAATGACACCATCGCCAATTATGAAAAGGCATATGAAGCCCAAATAAAAGAGGCGCTTGATGCAATCGTAGGGGTGGAAGATGCCACTGTTGTGGTGAATGTCGATGCCACAGAAAAGAAAGTCCTTGAAAAAAACAAAACAACCCAAACACAGAAAACCGATGAAACAGATCGGGAAGGCGGCAAAAGGAAGGTTGAGGATCAGTCACAGGAGGAACAGCTTGTGATTGTCCGAAATGGAGAAAAAGAGGTTCCCATTGTCATAGAAACCAAGAAACCTGAAATAAGGGGCGTGCTGGTTGTAGCAAAAGGGGCTGAAAATATACAAGTGAAAAAGTGGATTATTGAGGCAGTAACCAGAGCTCTGGATGTTCCAAGCCATAGAGTATCCGTAATGCCTAAAAAAACCAAGGGGGAATAATAGATGCTTTTAAAGAAACAAACGGTCTGGCTATTAACAATGCTGAGTTTAGTGGTTGTATTATCGGTTTATTATGTAACATCACCGGAGCAAAAAGGCAGTGACCTTGCCGGTATGGAAGAAAAGGCACAGGGTGAAATGGACTCAGTTGAGAGTGAAGATGGCAAAGCGATCATTACAAACACTGCCAGTGATGAAATGTTTGAAAATCTCCGCCTTCAGCTTGATGACGAGCGCAGCCGCATGAAGGAAGACCTGCAGGAGGTCCTTGGTCAAACTGATCTTCCTGCAGAAGAAAGAATGAAGGCAAAAGATCAAATTGATGAATTAAATGAAATTGCGCAAAAGGAAGCGATGCTTGAAACTTTAATCAGAGCGATGGATTATGAAGATGTGCTTGTCCGTGCTGATGGCAAGAAGGTCCAAATTACGGTTAAGGCAAAAGATCATTCAGCTTCAGCTGCAAACAACATCATCCAGGAAGTAAGAAACGAAATTGGAAAGCTTGAAGCAGTGGCTGTTGAATTCCAGGTTGAAAAATAAAAATGTAATGGGAGCCTGCAACAATTTTAGGGCTCTCTTTTTTATTTTAGTCTGTTTTTGCAAGGTTTGTTGTACTTTGTGTAAATATACTGAGTTGATTGGAGCGGAAGGTGCGAGATCCTCGAAAATGCATTCGCATTTTCTTCGTGCGGTGTCTACTCAAGGAAGCTTATTCAAAGTCCTGCGGGAGTAGCGGGACAGGTGAGACCCCACAGACGCTCAGCGTCGAGGAGGCTCACCGCCTGCCCCGCGGAAAGCGAGCATCCTGGAGCGGAAATCAACGGACTACATTATTGACGAAAAACAGACATATATACGAAAATAGACTAATTTATTTGCGGTTTGGTAACTATTACACAAACAAATAGTGAAAAAGTCCTGATTTCGAAGTGATCTTGGATGAAATTCGGTTAAATCCAATGAAACATTTCACAAACATTTAGAAAAATATTAAAATGGAACATAGGACGGATAGAGAAATTATTATCCAGTACATAATAGAATGTTGAAGTTTTATAAGGTCTTATCGTATGATATTAGTATCTAGTCATAATTCAAACCATGCAGAACATTCCAGCCGTATGATTCTAATCTTTCAGCAATACTTGCATACGGATAAAAGGGATAATCATGCAATGAGAAAACAAGGGGTGCCAAAATGTTAAAAGTACAAGAAATCCGTGAACTGATTAAATTGGTAGATCAGTCAAATATCGATGAATTTGTATACGAGCATGAAGGGTCTAAAATTAAAATGAAGAAAAAAGGCAATGAAGCCGCTGTTGTACAGCAAGTTCAGCCTGCAGCTGCCCAAGTGTCAGCGCCTGCTCCACAGCCGGTCCAGCCAGCTGCTGTGAAAGTGGAAGAGCCTAAAGCAGAAGCGCCAGCGGCTGCTCATGCACCAAATGCTGAAGCCGCAGAAGATTTACATAAGATTGTCTCACCAATGGTAGGGACTTTTTATCAATCATCATCACCTGATGCTGATGCATATGTAAAAGCCGGTTCAAAAGTAACAAAGGATTCCATTGTCTGCATTGTAGAAGCAATGAAATTATTTAATGAAATTGAAGCAGAAGTTAATGGTGAAATTGTAGAAGTGCTTGTAAAGGACGGCCAATTAGTAGAATATGGCCAGCCACTATTTTTAGTAAAGCCTGAATAAGGAGCGGTTACAGAATGATAAAAAAACTCTTGATTGCCAACAGAGGAGAAATAGCTGTCCGCATTATCAGGGCAGCCCGTGAAATGGGGATTGAATCTGTTGCTGTCTTTTCAGAAGCTGACAGGGAAGCGCTCCATGTACAGCTTGCGGATGAGGCATATTGCATTGGTCCGAAAGCATCCAAGGACAGCTATTTAAATTTTACAAATATAATAAGTGTCGCCAAGCTTACTGGCTGTGACGCCATTCATCCAGGTTATGGATTCCTTGCAGAGAATGCGGACTTTGCAGAACTGTGCAGAGAATGCAATATTATTTTTGTCGGCCCGACACCAGAAGCCATCAGCAAAATGGGCACAAAGGATATTGCAAGGGAAACGATGAAGGAAGCAGGAGTTCCGATTGTTCCGGGCTCTAATGGAATCATTAAGGATGCTGAAGACGCTATTCAGCTGGCAGAAAAGATTGAATATCCGGTCATTATTAAAGCAACTGCGGGCGGAGGCGGGAAAGGAATCCGTGTAGCGCGCAATGAGCAGGAGCTTATTAAGGGAATAACGATCACACAGCAGGAAGCACTGACAGCATTCGGGAATCCTGGTGTTTACATCGAAAAATATATCGAGGACTTCCGTCATGTGGAGATCCAGGTTCTCGCAGACAATTACGGGAACACCGTCCATCTCGGGGAAAGGGATTGTTCCATCCAAAGGCGTCTGCAAAAGCTTCTTGAGGAAACGCCTTCACCTGCACTTGACGGTGAAACACGCGAAGAGATGGGAAATGCTGCTGTAAAAGCTGCAAAAGCGGTTGATTATACAGGCGCTGGCACGATAGAATTTATATACGATTATATAAATCGCAAGTTCTATTTCATGGAAATGAACACACGTATTCAGGTGGAGCACCCTGTTACAGAGATGGTAACAGGCGTCGATTTAATCAAGGAGCAAATTAAGGTTGCTTCTGGAGAAAAGCTTAATTTTACACAGAGTGATGTGACATTTAACGGCTGGTCAATCGAATGCAGAATTAATGCGGAAAATCCGGAGAAGAATTTTATGCCATCAGCAGGAAGGATCAATATGTATCTGCCTCCTGGCGGGCTTGGTGTCCGAGTCGATTCTGCTGCCTACCCGGGCTATATGATTCCACCATATTACGATTCAATGATTGCAAAAGTGATCACTTATGGTAATACTAGAGAAGAAGCCATTTCCAGAATGAAAAGGGCATTAAGCGAATTTGTAGTGGAAGGGGTTCATACAACAATTCCGTTCCATCTCAAGCTCTTAAGCCATGAAAATTTTGTGGAAGGGCAGTTTAATACGAAATTTCTTGAATTGCATGATGTAATGAATTCTTAAAGACTTGTGGAGGTGCTAAAATGAACGAAAATAACATTCTCGAAATGAGCCCTGAAAATTCAGGTCTGGGCAAGGTGGAAATTGCACCGGAAGTTATTGAGGTTATTGCCGGCATTGCTGCTTCAGAAGTAGAAGGTGTTGCGCAAATGCGCGGGAACTTCGCTACAGGAGTGGTTGAACGGCTTGGTAAAAAGAACCACGGCAAAGGTGTTAAAGTTGAATTAACAGAAGAAGGCATCAAAGTCGATGTTTATTGTCTGATGAAATTCGGCGTGTCCATCCCAAGCGTTGCCCAAAAAATCCAGGACAACATCCGTCAGGCACTGTTGAATATGACAGCCCTGGACGCCCAGGAAGTAAACATTCACGTAGTAGGAATCATGTTTGAAAACCAAAAGCATGAAGTTGAATACGAACAGGAAATGTAACATTACACATCAAGCCAAAGACATCAGACCCGTCTTTGGCTTTTCTTATGGTTCATTCTCTTCATCATTCACTCCCAAAAACGTTATAAAGGAGTTTGTAAAGGGAAAATTAATATTATAAGTTTTCTTGCATTTGTTTCTGACCAAACATAATGCTCTTGTTGTAGTGCGAAGATTCCTTACTTATGCTATTATCTTCTTATGCAATTTTTGGACGTGCAAATGCTCAAAAATGAAAATTACTATGCTAGCCATAAAGGAGTTTTATAAAGATGAAGAGAAGAACAGCCAGAGAAAAAGCATTGCAGGCTTTATTTCAAATTGATGTAAGCGGGACAGAACCAGAAACCGCCATCGAACATGTTTTAGAGGGCGAAAAGAACGATGAATATCTTAGCAAACTTGTATCAGGTGTGCTGGAGCATAAAGAAACAATTGATAACGAAATCAAAGGGTTTCTTGAAAAATGGACGCTGGAGAGACTTGCCACTGTAGACCGCAATCTTCTGCGCTTATCTATTTTTGAACTGCTGTATTTAACAGAGGAAGTGCCAGCCAATGTGGTGCTCGATGAAGCAATTGAGATTGCCAAACTATACGGCGATGATCAGTCAAGCAAGTTTATTAATGGTGTTTTATCAAAGGTAAAAGAAAAACTTTAAAAAACATACACTGGATATGCTGGTACTTTCAGGATGCAAGCAAAGCCGGCAGTCCTTATCAAAGGCGTTTTCGAGTTTCTGATAGGGGGATACAAATGGCTGCAGAATTAATAGATGGAAAAGAAATTGCAAGAAAGAAACAGGATCGTATCGGTGCTGAAGTGCAAAAGCTGAAGGCAGAAGGAGTCACGCCGGGATTGGCTGTTATTTTAGCGGGGGATAATCAGGCATCCAGAACATATGTGAACAACAAGCAGAAAACCTGCAATAAGCTGGGCATGTATTCTATGCTTATTGAACTTCCTGAAAGCGTCAGTGAACAAGAGCTTATCAGAAAAATCACTGAGTTGAATAAAAGTGATGCAATCCATGGAATCCTCGTCCAGTTGCCGCTCCCAAGCCATATTAATGAAAAAGCCATCATTGAGTCTATATCACCTGAGAAAGATGTGGATGGATTTCATCCTATAAATATCGGCAGAATGATGACAGCTCAGGATGCCTATATCCCTTGTACTCCTGCAGGGATCATTGAAATGCTAGAAAGCATCGGGGCAGACATTTCCGGAAAGCATGTAGTGGTTATTGGCAGAAGCAACATCGTAGGTAAGCCTGCAGGACAGCTGTTTCTTAATAAAGATGCAACTGTTACCTACTGTCACTCGAAAACAGCTAATCTAAAGGAATATACAAAGCGGGCAGACATTCTGGTGGCAGCAGCAGGTAAAGCCAATTTAATTACTGAGGACCATGTAAAACATGGTGTGATTGTGATTGATGTGGGCATGAATCGAGATGCGGAAGGAAAGCTTTGCGGCGATGTTGATTTCGAGACAGTTAAGCACATAGCAGGGTACATTACTCCTGTTCCGGGCGGAGTGGGGCCGATGACCATTACCATGTTAATGCACAACACGTTGAAGGCAGCAAAGTCTATAAGCAAAATCTGAAATTCATGGCCGCCATAGATGCAAAATCTGTCCATTTCCATTATCCTGTATTTAGGAAGCCTGTCATGCAGGCTGAATGGAAGGGCAGTTTTTTTGTGTTATTGCTTTGCAGGAGTCCATGCGACCTCTGCATAAAGGAGATTGTTATGAAGGAACAGCAGTATCTGACAGTTCACGCACTGACCAAATACATAAAAAGAAAATTTGACGCCGACCCTCATTTGCAAAATATTTTGGTTAAGGGAGAAATCTCAAACTTTAAACAGCACTCCAGCGGTCATATGTATTTCACTTTAAAGGATGAGAAAGCCAGAATTTTAGCCGTAATGTTTGCAGGAAATGCGAGATCCATGAAATTCAGGCCGGAGAACGGCATGAAGGTTTTAGTTCGCGGAGCGATTTCCGTTTATGAATCGAGCGGGCAATATCAAATGTATGTACAGGAAATGCAGCCGGACGGGATTGGTGAGCTTTATCTGGCATACGAGCAGCTTAAAGAGAAACTGGAGAAAGAAGGATACTTTTCGTCTGCACATAAAAAAAATATCCCGCGCTATCCAAAGACAGTTGCGGTTATCACATCTCCTACGGGTGCTGCAATCAGAGATATTTTGACAACGCTCAAAAGGCGCTATCCAATCGCAAACATACTTATATTCCCTGCGCTTGTGCAGGGGAACCAGGCAGCACCATCTATTGTGAAAGCGATTAAGGATGCTAATTCCTCCGGGGAAGCGGACGTCTTAATTATCGGCCGGGGCGGAGGTTCTATTGAAGAGCTTTGGGCTTTTAATGAGGAAGCTGTGGCAAGGGCCATATTTAAGTCAGTAATACCTGTAATTTCAGCTGTCGGCCATGAAACAGATTTTACAATAGCGGATTTTGTTGCAGATTTAAGGGCTCCTACCCCAACCGGAGCTGCTGAATTGGCAGTCCCGCACATTGATGACCTGAAAGAAAGGCTTTTTAACAGGCAATCAAGGCTGATAAGAGCGATGAAGGAACAAATTGTACTGCAAAATGAAAGGCTTCTAAGGGTACAGAAATCCTATGCTTTCAGATACCCGCAAAAATTGTATGAACAAAAACTGGAACAGCTGGATAAATTGACTGAACAGCTGTTACGGGGATCCAAAAGGCTGCATGATTTAAAGCAGGAACAAGCTGATATCCTGCGGAAAAGGCTGGTTAGAAGTCATCCCGGCCAGCTGAAGGATCAGGCAAAAGAAAAACATGATCGGCTCCATAAGCTTTTAAATAAAACAATGGCAAATACCCTGGCTGCAAAGGAAAAGGATTTTGCGAGGGTCATTTCAACCCTTGAGGCACTCAGTCCTCTCAAAATCATGGATAGAGGCTATAGCCTTGCTTATACAGAAAAGGAATCCCTGGTAAAGACTGTGTATCAGGTTAAAGTGGATGATATGTTAAAATTGAAGGTATCTGATGGAACTATTGAATGCAGGGTAACGGATATTGAGGAGTGAATGGCATGGCGGATGAAAAGCAACTTTCATTTGAGCAAGCGATGGAAGAACTTGAAGTGATTGTGGAAAAGCTTGAAGAGGGCGACGTTCCTCTTGAAGAGGCAATTAATATTTATAAAAAGGGCATGGAGCTTTCAAAATTATGCCATGATAAGCTTAAAAATGTGGAATCACAGCTTACGGAAATACTGACGGAAGACGGCCGAAAAACGAACTTCGCCATTCCGGAGGAGGAATAATCTTGCAGCAATCCTTAAGTTCTTTCTCTGAATTGCATAAGCGAAAATTGGAAATCCATTTAAAAGAATATGTACATAAACTGAATGCTCCATCTGAAATCAAGGAATCGATGAATTATTCACTTGAAGCCGGAGGAAAGCGGATCAGGCCGATGCTGTTATTTGCCACATTGGCTGCTTTTGGCGAAGATACGGCAAAAGGGTTATGGACTGCGGCGGCGATTGAAATGATCCATACCTATTCGCTCATTCATGATGACCTTCCAAGTATGGATAATGACGATTTAAGAAGAGGTAAACCGACTAACCATAAAGTATATGGAGAAGCTTTTGCAATCCTGGCAGGTGATGCCTTGCTCACATACAGCTTCCAGACCATTGCGGAAACCCCAGACGAATTCTCTTCAGCCGAAACCAGGCTCTCTTTAATTAAAGTGCTTTCAAAAGCTGCCGGAGCTGAAGGGATGGTTGGAGGCCAGGCAGCAGACATTAAAGGAGAGGGCAAACAGCTGGACATAGAAGACTTAGAGTATATCCACGTGCATAAGACCGGCAAATTGCTTGAATGCAGTGTGGTTTCAGGTGCTATTTTGGCTAATGCCAATGAAGAGACGATTCAGACACTATCCCATTTTGCCTATCATCTGGGACTGGCTTTTCAAATCCGGGATGATATTCTTGACCTTGAAGGGACAGAAGAAATAATCGGGAAGCCTGTTGGCAGTGATGAATCAAAAAATAAAAGCACCTATCCAGCTCTTCTTACTATGAATGGCGCAAAAGAGGCTCTCGAATACCACATCAGATCTGCAAAAGAGAAGCTGAAGGAAACAGGCCTTCAAACAGATCTGCTGGAAGAAATAACAGATCTAATTGCAAACAGGGACCACTAATTTCTGGATTACATACTCATAATTGCAAAAATCGGGTACAAAAATGAATGAAGAAACGATGCCGTGCCGCTGTACTATTTGTACCAGCGGCATTTGCTGGTTAATAAAATGATGGTCTTTATTGTATATATTTTGGTATGATAGAAATTGCTGCCGGGAGTCTTTCCCAAGAAAGACTGGCCGGAGTGCGAGACTGTTTAAAATGAAAAGCATTTGGAAAATCTCCTGTAATAAGGTAATCTTAAGATATTATCTTTTAGACAGGCTGGACGCCGTAATAAACAGGCTCTGATTTTTATAAACATGGTTGCCAAAATATACGTAAAAAAACGGACGAATAAGAAACGAAAGTGAGTGGTCCGCAGTATGGATCTGTTATCAATTAAAGACCCTTCCTTTTTAAAAGGGCTCTCGAATAAAGAATTGGAAAGTCTCAGTCAGGATATCCGCACCTTCCTGATTGAAAAGCTATCAGGCACAGGGGGACATATTGGCCCTAATCTTGGAGTTGTGGAACTGACTGTTGCATTGCATAAATGTTTTGACAGTCCGAAGGATAAGATTATCTGGGATGTCGGACATCAGTCATATGTCCACAAAATCCTTACAGGCCGTGCGTGCCAATTCGATACTCTTAGACAATATAAAGGTCTTTGCGGCTTTCCTAAGATGATTGAAAGTGAGCATGATGTATGGGAAACAGGTCATAGTTCTACTTCTTTATCTGCCGCGATGGGTATGGCCATTGCAAGAGACCTGAAAAAAGAGAGCAATTATGTCATTCCCGTTATTGGGGATGGTGCCTTAACTGGCGGAATGGCTTTAGAAGCTTTAAATCATATCGGCCATGAAAAAAAAGATATGATTGTCATATTAAATGACAATGAAATGTCGATTGCTCCTAATGTGGGTGCCCTGCACAATGTTCTTGGAAGGTTAAGGACTGCAGGCAAATATAATTGGGTTAAAGATGAACTTGAATATTTTTTAAAAAAGGTTCCGGCAGTCGGCGGCAAATTGGCCTCAACTGCTGAAAGACTGAAAGACAGTCTTAAGTATCTGTTTGTTTCAGGCATGTTCTTTGAGGAATTAGGCTTTACCTATTTGGGGCCTGTCGATGGGCATAATTATGAAGCTTTATTTGAGAACCTTGCGTATGCCAAGAAAACAGAAGGCCCGGTGCTTCTCCATGTTATAACGAAAAAGGGAAAGGCTATCACCCTGCAGAAAGCGACAAGATCGGCACTTGGCATGGTACAGGCCCATACAAAATGGAAACAGGGGACTTTGTGAAACCTGCAGCTGCGCCGCCTCCTGCATGGAGCAAGCTTGTGTCAGAAACCATCAGGGAACTTGCGAGAAAAGATGAAAGAATTGTTGCAATCACTCCAGCAATGCCTGTTGGTTCAAAGCTTGAAGGCTTTGCAAGTGAATTTCCGGATCGGATGTATGATGTTGGTATTGCCGAACAGCATGCAGCAACTGTAGCTGCTGGCCTGGCAACTCAAAACATGAAGCCGTTCCTTGCGATTTATTCTACTTTCCTGCAGCGTGCTTATGATCAGGTCGTACACGATATTGCACGCCAGAACTTGAATGTATTCATTGGAATCGACCGGGCAGGACTCGTTGGTGCAGATGGGGAAACACATCAGGGTGTATTCGATATCGCATTTTTAAGGCATTTGCCGAACATGGTTTTGATGATGCCAAAGGATGAAAATGAAGGCCAGCATATGGTAAAAACAGCCATTGAATATAACGATGGCCCAATCGCTATGCGGTTCCCGCGCGGAAATGGCATCGGGGTGCCGATGGACGCGGAACTTAAAGCTATTCCAATTGGAACATGGGAAGTTCTGCGCGATGGCAGCGACGGAGCAATTTTAACCTTTGGGACAACCATTCCAATGGCATTGAAGGCAGCTCAGCTAATGGAAAAACAAGGGCATTCCATTAAAGTCATTAATGCAAGGTTTATTAAGCCATTTGATGAAAAGATGCTGCATGAATTGCTCGCAGCGAATATGCCTATTCTTACGATAGAAGAAGCTGTCCTGCAGGGGGGCTTTGGAAGTGCAGTACTTGAATATGCACACGAGCATGGCTTCCATCACTCCGAAATAGACCGAATGGGAATACCTGATACATTTATTGAACATGGCAGTGTAAATGAACTATTGGAAGAAATCGGGATGACAGTAGACAATGTTGTGGAAAGAATGGGAAAACTGGCACGAAAAAAACAAAAAAGGGCTTGAAAAATGAAAACAAAGAAAGAGCGATTAGACGTTTTATTAGTTGAAAGAGGTCTTGCTGAAACGAGAGAAAAAGCGAAAAGGGCCGTTATGGCCGGTTTGGTGTTCAGCAATGAAAGCAGATTGGATAAACCGGGCGAAAAGGTTAGTGAAGATATTCCGCTGGCCATCAAGGGAAAGGTTATGCCCTATGTCAGCCGCGGAGGCTTAAAGCTTGAGAAAGCTCTGAAGGTTTTTGATTTAGAAATCGAAGACAAGATCCTCCTTGACATTGGATCCTCAACCGGGGGCTTCACAGATTGCGCCCTGCAGAATGGCGCAAACATGTCCTATGCTTTGGATGTCGGGTATAATCAGCTTGCCTGGAAATTAAGGCAGGATGAGCGGGTTGTTGTCATGGAAAGGACCAATTTTAGGTATGTAACTCCTGCAGATCTTTCAGCCGGTATGCCTGATTTTGCTTCCATCGATGTTTCGTTCATCTCTTTAAAGCTTATATTGCCTGTATTAAAAACATTGCTGGTTCCAGGCAGTGACACAGTTGCCTTAGTGAAACCGCAATTTGAAGCCGGACGGGAGCAGGTTGGAAAAAAAGGAATTGTCAGAGATCCTAAAATACACGAAGCCGTCCTTGATAAAATTATCGAATTTGCTTTAAGTCTTGGCTATGATGTCAAAGACGTTTCTTATTCACCGATTACCGGCGGAGATGGCAACATAGAGTTTCTTCTCCATCTGTATTGGTCAGGCAGCAAAGAAGAAGGCGAAAATCTCCTTAAAGCCCCGACTGATAAGATTGTAAAAGAAGCCCACGCCGAACTGAAAACAAAGCAGGTTAAAGAAGAGGAATAGGCTGATGCCTGTTCCTTTTTTTAGAGGAATTTGTCGCGTAAGGACGAATTATAATAATTATATACGGGAAAATTGTACTTTATTGAGAAAATCAGCTAACATTATAATACAAAACACTATAAATTAATTTTTTTCTGCCTGCTGTCAAGCGGCTGATTATAGAGGTGAAAAAATGAATAAAGGGCAAAGACATATTAAAATACGCGAAATTATTACTAATAACGATATTGAAACACAGGATGACCTGGTGGATGAATTAAAAAATGCAGGGTTTAATGTTACCCAGGCGACAGTCTCAAGAGATATTAAAGAGCTTCACCTGGTAAAAGTACCTTTAATGGACGGAAGGTATAAATACAGTCTTCCAGCTGATCAGCGTTTCAATCCTCTGCAAAAACTTAAAAGAAACTTAATGGATGCCTTTGTTAGAGTGGATACTGCAGGACATCTCCTTGTAATGAAGACTCTTCCGGGAAATGCCATGGCTATTGGCGCACTGATTGATAACCTTGATTGGGAAGAGATTCTGGGGACAATTTGCGGGGATGACACATGCCTGATCATTTGCAAAACCCCTGAGGACACAGAAGTCATTTCAAACCGTTTTCTTGAAATGCTGTAGATAATTTCAAGTTCAGAGCGCCTGTCCCCCCTGGTGGCAAAGCGCTTCTGCTTTTTCTAATGAGGTGATAAGCTTGTTAAATGAAATAACGATACGAAATTTTGCTATAATCGAAGCCCTTTCTGTCTCATTTGAAAAGGGCTTAACTGTTTTAACCGGTGAAACAGGGGCAGGGAAATCCATTATTATTGATGCCATTCACTTGCTGGCTGGAGGCAGGGGATCTGCAGAGTTTGTCCGGCATGGTGAAGATAAGGCTGAGTTAGAGGGGCTTTTTATCCTTGATGATCATAGGCACCCTTGCTATAAACGAGCTGCAGAATTTGGAATAGAGATTGAAGATGGAATGATCGTTCTCCGCAGAGATATATCTAAGACAGGAAAAAGCGTTTGCAGAGTGAACGGAAAACTGGTCACTATTTCTGCTTTAAGGGAAATCGGAAGTTCACTTATTGATATACACGGTCAGCACGAACATCAGGAATTAATGAATGAAACCTTGCATCTTCCTCTTCTCGATCAGTTTGGAGGAACGAAGATTTCTGCTTCTCTTTCTGAATATCAGGATATCTACAAATTATATGAAAGCACTTTGAAAAAGCTTAAGAATTTAAGTGAGAATGAACAGCAAATGGCGCACCGGCTGGATTTAATCCAATTTCAGCTTGATGAAATCCAGTCGGCACAGCTGAAATTGAATGAAGATGAAGATCTGATTGAAGAAAAGAGAAAACTATCCAACTTTGAACGGATTTTTGATTCAGTTCAGTCTGGCTATAATGCTCTTCAAGGAGAGCAAAAAGGGCTCGATTGGATTGGGTTGGTTATGGGGTATATGAATGATGCCGCGGAATTGGACCCATCGTATAAAGAAATAGCGGAAAATGTGGCAAACAGCTTCTATTTGCTTGAAGATGCAGCCAGTTCCCTGCGCAATGAAATGGACTTTATGGAATATGATCCCCAAAGGCTTAATGAAATCGAAAACAGACTGAATGAAATAAATGGGCTAAAAAGAAAATATGGAAAAACGGTAGAAGAAGTGCTGGAATACGCAGCAAAAATAGAAGAAGAAATTGAAACCCTGCAAAATAAAGAAACCCATATTGATAAGCTGCAAAAAGAAGTTGCTGCCCTGAAAAAAGACCTTATGGTTGAAGGGGAAGAACTGAGCAAGCTGCGGAGAAAATCTGCTCTAAAGCTTACGAAGTTAATTCATAAAGAGCTTAAGGAATTATACATGGAAAAAACAGTTTTTGAGGTAAGGTTCTTTTCTGATCCCGAAGTTCTTTTGAAAAATGGAGTTGACAGGGCGGAGTTCTATATTTCCACCAATCCGGGAGAACCGCTCAAGCCTCTGTCTAAGATTGCATCGGGAGGGGAATTATCCCGAATCATGCTTGCCTTAAAGAGTATTTTCTCAAAACATCAGGGTGTTACAAGTATTATCTTCGATGAAGTGGACACAGGTGTGAGCGGAAGAGTTGCACAAGCTATCGCGGAGAAGATTCATCATGTTTCCGTGGACTCACAGGTGCTTTGCATTTCTCACCTGCCACAGGTTGCAGCGATTGCAGATACTCATTTATTTATTGCTAAAACACAAATGAAGGGCGGACCAAAACTACAGTGAAGCCTCTGAATGAAGAAGAGAAGATAAAAGAAATCAGCCGTATGATTTCAGGAGTGGAAATTACCGATTTGACAAAAGAGCATGCAAAAGAGCTGCTGCATATGGCTAAACAGCTGAAATAATTATGATCCAATATCCGGTGTGTGCCATTAAGCTGCGCAGCGAGATCTAATACCTTGAAAAGCTATCCAAAGCAGGATAGCTTTTTTTATGTCACTGGCAGTTATAAATGCCATCGATGCAGGCAAAATTAAAGATGTAGCCATTTGACGTGGATGGACTAGAAGCGAGGAGAGT
Source organism: Cytobacillus firmus (assembly GCF_023612095.1). Lineage (GTDB taxonomy): Bacteria > Bacillota > Bacilli > Bacillales > Cytobacillaceae > Cytobacillus. Next base: position 1,407,363 of record NZ_CP086235.1, read on the forward strand.
GAAAAATTTGACATATGATGTTTTGCGCAAAATAATTGGTGGAATTCTCCTTGTTTCATTAATTGCTTTAGGTTTTTCCAAGCCTGTTCAGGAATATTTGCAAATACCTGCAAATATTACCCTTTTTGAAGGGCAGCAGCTGGATATTGCAAAGGCAGAAGCAGTGTCAGCCGGGCTGTCCATAGATAATTCAAGTGTGGCACTTAAAGAAGGTAACCATTCGATTTCGCTTTCAGCAAAAGAAAATGGAAAAAATGAAATGCTTCTCGAACTGGCAGGTTTTCCGATAAAGAAGGTTGATGTTAATGTCTTAAAAGATTTTAAAGTAATTCCAGGAGGCCAATCAATCGGGGTTAAACTAAATACAGTAGGTGTGTTAGTAGTGGGGCACCATCAGGTTAATACGACTGAAGGAAAAGCTTCGCCAGGAGAAATGGCCGGGATAAAAATCGGAGATATCATTACAGAAATCAATGGTAAGAAAATTGAAAAGATGTCAGATGTTGCCCCTTTTGTTCAAGAAGCAGGCAAAAGCGGCAATCCGCTCCAAATCATTGTCAGCCGTGAAAGCGGGAAGGTGAAAACGGAGCTGACTCCTCTTAAAGAAAACGGGGAAGAAACCTATAAGCTTGGTTTATATATTCGTGACTCAGCAGCAGGCATTGGGACGATGACTTTTTATCACCCGGAATCGAAAAAGTATGGAGCACTCGGACATGTTATTTCCGATATGGATACGAAAAAACCCATTGTTGTTGAAGACGGACAAATTGTAAGATCGACTGTTACTTCCATTGAAAAAGGAAGCAATGGCAATCCAGGCGAAAAACTTGCACGATTTTCCTCAGACAAAGAAATAATCGGGAATATTGTCAGGAACAGTCCTTTCGGAATTTTTGGGGAATTAAACCGGGACATGAAAAATGGGATCTTTGACAAACCGATGCCAATAGCATTATCCCATCAGGTAAAAGAGGGAGCCGCTCAAATACTGACTGTAGTGGACAATGATGAAGTACAATTGTTTGATATTGAAATTGTCAGCACGATACCGCAAAAGTTTCCGGCAACAAAAGGAATGGTCATAAAAGTGACAGATCAGAAGCTCCTCGATAAAACAGGCGGGATTGTTCAGGGGATGAGCGGAAGCCCGATCATTCAGGATGGCAGGATTATTGGAGCGGTAACCCACGTGTTTGTTAATGATCCTACTTCAGGATATGGTGTTCATATCGAATGGATGCTAAATGAAGCAGGCATCAATATATATGAAAAAGCAGAAGAAAAAGCATCCTAATAAGGGATGGATCAAAAAAGGCGGGGAAATCCCGTCTTTTTGATTTTTTATGTTAAAATGACGTTAATTAAAGATTTTTCGACAAGTATACACGAATTGCAAAGAGTATGGCGAAACTGGTCGAAAACAGAAGAAAATAAAAGAAAAAATAAGATTTCGCTGGTTTTTTAAGAAAATTTCAAAAAAGTAGAGGAATTTTTGTTGCATTGTCGAATTTCTCATTTAGAATAGAACATAGATAACATAAAAAGAGCGTGTTCAAAATGAACATTCATTAAAGAGACCATAATGGGCCGAGGAGGAAAGTAAGTGAAGAAAATAAAAGTTTGTGTTGTGGATGATAATAGGGAACTGGTCGGGCTTTTAGAGGAATATATATCTTCCCAGGAGGATATGGAAGTTTCGGGTGTTGCACATAATGGACAGGATTGCCTCGACATTTTAGTGCAGACACAGCCTGATGTTCTTGTGCTGGATATCATCATGCCTCACTTGGATGGACTTGCTGTACTCGAGAAAATGAGAGAATTAAATTTGAATGCACTTCCTAATGTAATTATGCTTACTGCATTCGGCCAGGAGGATGTCACCAAAAAGGCAGTGGATTTGGGAGCATCTTACTTTATTCTTAAACCATTTGATATGGACAATTTGGCAAGCCATATCCGTCAGGTCAGCGGAAAATCCAGCTCATTTCTCCGCAAACCCCTTCCTTCTTACCGTCCCCAGGCAGAAGCGAAGCCGAAGAACCTGGATGCCAGCATCACGAGCATCATTCATGAAATTGGCGTACCTGCTCATATTAAAGGATACTTATATCTTCGTGAAGCGATTTCAATGGTGTACAATGATATCGAACTTCTCGGTTCCATTACGAAAGTGCTGTACCCTGATATTGCTAAAAAATTCAATACGACTGCAAGCCGGGTTGAACGTGCGATCCGCCATGCGATTGAAGTTGCCTGGAGCCGCGGTAATATAGATTCGATTTCCTCTCTTTTCGGATATACAGTCAGCATGACTAAAGCAAAGCCGACTAATTCCGAGTTTATTGCCATGGTGGCAGATAAACTTCGTCTTGAGCATAGGGCTTCTTGAAAGGGTAAGGACTTTTAACAAATTTTATTTAATCTGCTGCGCTCCTATTGGGGCGTTTTTTATTTTTCCTCATGTAATATAAAAAGGTTCAGTTTGAATACTTCAAACTGAACCTTTACTTTTATTTGTTTTCTTCTTTCTCAAGCTCCATCATTTTTGGGATCAAGATATGCTGAGGCATGTGCATGATTTGCTCAAGAGGAAGATTTAGTTTTTCAGCGAGCTTTAATGCTGTTTCAGGTGATATCTGCAGCGGCTTCACTATTATCCCCCACTAACTATTTAGATTTAAAACGATCCTGGACTTTGTTTCTTTTTCGGTCACGATAAAGAATAAACCCTGCGATGAAGCCAAGCCCTATAATCAAGAAAAGGAAACCTGACACAAATTGAAGCCATAAATATGGAAATGGGCTTTGCAGGATGCCAAAGACCATATCTCTCATTAATTTTATCCCATACACAGCCAATATGCCCGGCAGGAGTAAAATTAACAAAGCAATTAGTCTTATCATAAAAAAATTCCCTTCAAATCGAGTTGCCTACCGAAATCATAAATCATTAAAGAAATTTGTCAAGTGCTTCTGCTATGCTAAAATAAAACATGAAGAATATTGCAGAAGTTTCTATTGATTATGCAAGAATTTTCAATGAAAGCAGGTATGAATATGCAAACAGTGATGATTGTCGGTGCGGGAAAAGGCGGTACCGCCATCCTAAAAATAATAAAAGAAACGGCAGTTCTGGATGTAAAAGCCATGGTGGATATCGACCCTGATGCCGAAGGGCTTCTGCTCGCCAATGAAAGCGGCATCCCAACCGGTGCTGATTGGCGACAGTTCATGGAACAAGATATTGACATCATTATTGAAGTTACCGGAATTGAGCAGGTGTTTATCGACATTAGGGAAGCCAGAAGCAAAAATACAGTTCTAATACCTGGAAGTGTAGCTTTTTTAATCGCGAAATTACTTGAGGAAAAGGAAGAGCTGATTTCGAAATTCAGAAATGAAACATACAAGCATGACTTGATTTTTAATTCGACCGATGATGGAATGATTGTAATAAATAACCTAACTGAAATTATAGTCTTTAATCGCAGTGCCGAGAGAATGACAGGAATAAAGAGAAAAGACGCTTTAGGGAAAAAAATTAATGAAATCATTACCGACAGCATGCTTCCCAGAGTTATGGCGACAAGGAGAATTGAAGCGAATCAGGAAATGACTTTAGCTAATGGCCTCAAGATTATTACGACAAGAATACCTATGCTCGGTGAAAATAACGAATTAATGGGTGCCTTTGCCGTTTTTAAGGATATTACAGAAGTAGTTTCACTTGCGGAAGAAATAACGAATTTGAAGGACATACAGACGATGCTTCAGGCAATTATTCAATCAAGTGAGGAAGCCATCTCAGTTGTTGATGAAAATGGGAAAGGGATTTTGATCAATCCGGCATACTCCAGGCTTACAGGTCTGGAAGAGGAAAAGGTAATCGGAAAGCCTGCTACAGCAGATATATCAGAAGGTGAAAGCGTTCATATGAAGGTCCTTCAAACGCGAAGAGCAATGAGAGGTGTGGCCATGAGGGTCGGACCAAAGAGAAAGGATGTAATTGTAAACGTTGCGCCTGTTATTGTTGATGGGAAATTAAAAGGGAGTGTTGGTGTTATTCACGACGTTTCGGAAATTCAAAATCTGAACCGTGAATTAAACCGGGCCAGACAGATTATTCGTACCCTGGAAGCGAAGTACTCATTCGAGGATATAATTGGAACATCTGAAGAGATGACCATTGCAATCGAACAGGCGAGACTTGGAGCTAAAACTCCTGCCACAGTATTGCTGAGAGGAGAGTCCGGGACAGGTAAAGAGCTATTTGCCCATGCTATACACAATGCAAGCGACCGAAAATATAACAAGTTTATCAGGGTAAATTGTGCCGCTTTATCAGAATCTCTTTTGGAAAGTGAATTATTCGGTTATGAAGAGGGGGCATTCTCGGGTGCAAAAAGAGGTGGCAAAAGAGGTTTATTTGAGGAAGCTGATAAAGGCAGTATTTTTCTGGATGAAATTGGCGAGCTGACAGCTAACACTCAGGCGAAGCTGCTCAGGGTTCTTCAGGAACATGAAATTACAAGAGTGGGAGGGACCAAGCCTATTTCAATTGATGTCCGGATTATTGCCGCGACCAATGTCAATTTAGAAAAAGGAATTGCAGACGGCACCTTTAGGGAAGACTTATACTACAGGCTGAATAGAATGCCCATACATATTCCTTCTTTAAGACGCAGGAAGGAGGATATTCCTTTGCTGTGCAGCAGACTTATTCAAAAGATAAACCAGGAATATGGACGGAATGTAGAAGGTGTGACAGAACAAGCAGTTGATAAGCTAATGGCCTATAATTGGCCGGGGAATGTGAGGGAACTTGATAATATCCTGGGCAGAGCCATCATTTTTATGAATTACAACGAAACGCAAATAGAAGAACTGCATATTCCGGATCTGGGTGCCAATAATCCGTCACCCACTATTGAAGTAAGTGAAGAAGTGCAAAATAAATCATTAAATCAGATGGTTGAGCAATATGAGGCAAGGGTAATCAAGCAAACTCTTCAAAAGCTGGATGGAAATAAAACTAAGACAGCTAAAATGCTTGGACTCTCAGTCAGGAACCTTTACTACAAATTGGAGAAATACGAAATTGCAAAACCTGGCATGCAATAGATTTCATAGTGCGCAATAAATTGCACGCTTTAGTTTGGTGAATAAAGCGTTTTCACGGTTATTAAAGTTGGCACACTTCTTGCAAGTATAATAAACGGAAGAACATCAAGAAAATGGCGTCGATCATTTTAAGTTTCCTGAACCTAAGACGCCTGCGCTTTTCATGTAAGGGGGTTGAACAGATGACATTGGATTCGCTTCTAACGAAAGCAACCCAATATGGTGAGAAAACGGTAGCCGTAGCTGCAGCGGAAGACGAAGAGGTTCTCGAAGCAGTTGCTGAAGCAATTAAGCTGAACTTAGCAAGTTTTTTATTGTTCGGGGATGAAGGGAAAATCCGGAAAATCCTGAACGGGAAGCATAGAGAAGCATCAGAAAGCCCTAAAGTTGAAGTCGTTCATACAGACTCGGCAGCGCATGCAGCGGAATTGGCAGTAAGGGCTGTGAAGGAACAGAAGGCCAATGTGCTGATGAAGGGTAATATCCCGACGGCAGGCATTTTAAAAGCTGTCTTAAATAAAGAATTTGGCTTAAGAACAGGAAATGTTTTATCGCATGTGGCTGTTTTTGAGGTCCCAGGTTTTGAGCGGTTTACAATCGTAACGGATGCAGCTATGAATATTGCACCTGATCTTAATCAAAAAGCACAAATATTGAAAAATGCAGTTCATATTGCAAGAAGCATAGGGATTGAAAATCCTCTGGCAGCTCCGATTGCTGCAGTCGAGACGGTTAATCCTGCTATGCAGGCTACTTTGGATGCTGCTGCATTAACTCTTATGAACCAAAGAGGGCAGATTAAAGATTGTATAGTCGATGGTCCTCTGGCTCTGGACAATGCCATTTCTTTTGAAGCAGCTGAACATAAGGGAATCAAAAGCAAAGTTGCCGGACAGGCAGATATTTTATTGGTGCCGACTATAGAAGTTGGAAATGCTTTATATAAATCACTTGTCTACTTTGCAAAAGCAAAAGTAGGAGCTGTTATAGCAGGAGCAAAAGCGCCAATCGTTCTTACTTCAAGGGCTGATTCGGCTGAAAGCAAGGTTTATTCATTGGCTTTAGCGATATGCTCAGCAAAGTAATTCGCTGATAATAAAGCATTAAAATAAAAAATATTAATCAAACTAACATAAATTTTTTATAATCCGGGGAGGAAACAGAACATGGAAATCTTCAAATACTTAGAAACTTATGATTACGAACAAGTGGTGTTTTGCCAGGACAAACAATCAGGCCTAAAAGCTATTATTGCTATTCATGACACTACTTTAGGTCCTGCGCTTGGCGGTACACGCATGTGGACTTATGAATCTGAAGATGCAGCTATTGAGGATGCTTTGCGCCTTGCACGCGGCATGACTTATAAGAATGCTGCAGCAGGCTTAAACCTTGGCGGCGGTAAAACAGTTATTATCGGCGATCCGCGCAAAGACAAAAACGAAGAGATGTTCCGTGCTTTCGGACGTTACATCCAAGGATTAAATGGACGCTATATTACTGCAGAGGACGTAGGCACAACTGTAGCTGATATGGATCTGATCCATGAGGAAACAGATTATGTAACAGGTATTTCACCTGCCTTTGGTTCTTCGGGCAACCCTTCACCAGTTACAGCTTATGGCGTATACAGAGGAATGAAGGCAGCAGCAAAGGCTGCATTCGGAACTGACTCTTTAGAAGGCAAAACAATTGCCGTTCAGGGTGTTGGAAACGTAGCGTTCAATCTTTGCCGTCATCTGCATGAAGAAGGTGCACAGCTAATTGTAACAGATATTAATAAAGAAGCAGTTCAGCGTGCGGTTGAAGAGTTCGGGGCTAAAGCAGTTGAACCAAATGAAATTTATGGTGTTGAATGTGATATTTATGCACCATGTGCTTTAGGTGCAACAGTTAATGATGATACAATTCCACAGCTGAAAGCAAAAGTAATTGCCGGAGCTGCCAACAATCAGCTTAAAGAAACCCGCCATGGTGATTTAATCCATGAGATGGGCATTGTTTATGCACCTGATTATGTAATTAATGCAGGCGGAGTTATCAATGTTGCAGATGAGCTGTACGGATACAACCGTGAACGTGCAATGAAAAAAGTTGAAACTGTATACAATAATATTGAAAAAGTTATTGATATTGCTAAAAGGGATGGAATTCCGACATATAAAGCGGCTGACCGCATGGTTGAGGAAAGAATCGAAAGAATGCGTAATTCGCGCGGACAATTCCTCCAAAACGGCCATCATATCCTGAGCCGCAGATAGTTTTTAGGAGGAAGAGGAATTTAGCCTGTTTTCCTGAAATGCAAAGCGCTGAATTATGAATTCAGCGTCTTTGCCTTTAAAAGCATAGTAGAAAAAATGCAGCGGCAGATAAAGTACCCTGAGTAAGAGTATGCTTTTACAAGGGAGATTTCCGCTCTTTATGGAGGTTTAAACGTGCTAGAACAAGAACATCGAATTCTCGTCATCAATCCGGGATCCACTTCAACTAAGATTGGAGTTTTCGATAATGAGATCTCTGTCCTGGAGAAGACATTACGCCATGATGCAGATGTCATTAACTCTTATGAAAGTATTATCGATCAGTATGAATTCCGCAAGCAGACCATTTTAGAGACGCTGGATCATGAAGGAATCAATATTTCCAAATTAAGTGCAGTGTGCGGACGCGGCGGGCTGCTTCGCCCAATTGAAGGAGGCACGTATTCTGTTAATGATGCTATGCTTGGGGATCTTCGTGCCGGTTTTGCTGGTCAGCATGCTTCTAACCTTGGCGGAATCCTGGCATATGAGATTGCTTCGGGTTTAAATATTCCATCGTTCATTGTTGATCCGGTTGTGGTTGATGAACTGGACCCAATTGCCCGTATTTCAGGCTTTTCAATGATAGAAAGAAAAAGTATTTTCCATGCTTTGAATCAGAAAGCTGTTGCAAGGAGAGTGGCAAAGGAGCTCGGCAAAAAGTATGAGGAGCTTAACCTGATCGTCACACATATGGGCGGAGGTATTACTGTTGGCGCTCATAAAAAAGGCAGAGTAGTGGATGTCAATAACGGACTTCATGGAGACGGGCCGTTCAGTCCGGAACGGGCAGGTACAGTACCTGCCGGTGATCTGGTTGGACTTTGCTACTCCGGCAGCTTTTATCGTGAAGAAGTGATGAAGAAGCTTGTGGGACAAGGCGGTCTCGTTGGTTACCTGGGAACAAATGATGCCGTAAAGGTTGAAAAGATGATTGAAAACGGAGATGAGAAAGCAAAGCTTGTCTACTCCGCAATGGCTTATCAGGTGGCTAAGGAGATCGGTTCTGCCAGTGCAGTGCTTGGCGGAAAGATTGATGCCATTATCCTTACAGGAGGTCTTGCCTATGGCAAGGGCTTTGTAAAAGAAATCAGTGAGCGGATTAACTGGATAGCAGATGTCATCGTCCAGCCTGGTGAAAATGAGCTTCAGGCACTGGCGGAAGGTGCACTTCGCGTCCTGCGCGGTGAAGAGACTGAAAAAGAATATCCCGGAAAAACAGCTGGGAAAGCAGCATTGAAATAGAAGGGGGAAGCAACTTGGCACAGGAATATGATTTGGTGATTTTAGGCGGAGGCACAGGCGGTTATGTAGCAGCCATCCGTGCTTCACAGCTTGGTTTAAAAACGGCAATCGTTGAAAAAGGAAAACTTGGAGGGACTTGCCTTCATAAAGGCTGCATACCAAGCAAGGCGTTATTAAGAAGTGCTGAAGTGTTTGCAACTGCAAAGCACAGTGAAGATTTTGGCGTAATGACAAGTGATGTATCAATCAATTTTGGTAAGGTACAGGAACGAAAAAACAAAATCGTTGATCAGCTTCATAAAGGTGTTCAGCATTTGATGAAGCAAGGCAAGATTGATGTTTTTGAAGGCACAGGCCGAATTCTTGGACCTTCTATTTTCTCTCCAATGCCAGGGACAATTTCTGTTGAAATGAACAATGGGGACGAAAATGAAATGCTGATCCCTAAAAATGTTATTGTAGCAACTGGATCTCGCCCCCGCACCCTTCCAGGATTGGACATTGATGGAAAACTGGTCATGACTTCGGATGAAGCTTTAGCTTTGGAAGAAGTGCCAAGCTCCATTATCATTGTTGGCGGCGGAGTCATCGGCATCGAATGGGCTTCGATGTTATCAGACTTTGGTGCTGATGTAACAGTAATTGAATATGCTGACCGCATTATTCCTACAGAAGACAAAGAAATTTCAAAAGAAATGCAGCGCCTTATGAAGAAAAAAGGAGTCAAAATTGTTACTGGAGCAAAGGTTCTTCCTGAAACCCTTCAGAAAGGTGAAGGAGTAACGATTTCAGCTGAAGTAAAAGGTTCCCAAAAGGAATTTACCGCTGAGAAATTGCTTGTTTCAGTGGGCCGTCAGGCAAATACAGAAGGCATTGGCATTGAAAATACGGATATTCAAATTGAAAAAGGATTTATTGCCGCAAATGAATACTTCCAGACAAAGGAATCTCATATCTATGCGATTGGCGATGTCATTGGCGGACTTCAGCTGGCACATGTTGCTTCTCATGAGGGAATTGTTGCAGTGGAGCATATTGCAGGCCAGGATCCTTCTCCAATTGACTACAGCCTGGTTTCTAAATGCATTTACAGTTCACCGGAAGCAGCAAGTGTAGGATTAACAGAGGATGAAGCAAAGGAAAAAGGCCATAATGTGAAAACTGGCAAATTCTCATTCCGTGCAATCGGAAAGGCGCTTGTATTTGGCGAATCCGACGGGTTTGTAAAAATTGTGGCAGATCAAGATTCCGATGATATTCTTGGTGTCCATATGATCGGCCCTCACGTAACAGATATGATTTCAGAAGCAGGCCTTGCACGCGTTCTTGATGCAACTCCATGGGAAGTAGCACATACTATCCACCCGCATCCGACGCTATCTGAAGCAATAGGTGAAGCTGCCCTTGCTGTAGATGGGAAAGCAATCCACGGATAAAGATTCGATTAAATAAAATAAGTCCAAGTCTCCAATTGGAGACGGGGCTGATACATATTAGCTTAGGAGGTTGTATAAATGGCTGAAAACCGTCATAAAGATTTAGGTTTAAGTGATGAGAAAGTTCTTGAAATGTATGAGACGATGCTGTTAGCCCGCCGTCTTGATGAGCGCATGTGGCTTTTGAACCGTGCTGGAAAAATCCCATTTGTTATTTCATGCCAGGGGCAGGAAGCTGCGCAGGTAGGTGCCGCGTTTGCTCTTGATCGCGAGAAAGATTATGTTCTTCCATATTATCGTGACATGGGTGTTGTTTTAACATTTGGCATGACCGCAAGGGAATTAATGCTGTCAGGGTTTGCTAAAGCGGAAGATCCAAACTCAGGCGGACGCCAAATGCCTGGACACTTCGGCCAAAAGAAAAACCGAATCGTGACAGGGTCTTCTCCTGTTACTACACAGGTGCCTCATGCTGTTGGTGTCGCCCTCGGCGGAAAGCTTGAAGGGAAGGACCTGGTTACTTTTGTAACATTCGGTGAAGGCTCTTCTAACCAGGGAGATTTCCATGAAGGTGCGAACTTTGCAGGTGTTCATAAACTTCCTGTTATCTTTATGTGTGAAAATAATAAATATGCAATCTCTGTTCCGATTGAAAAGCAGCTTGCTTGCGAAAATGTGTCTGACAGAGCTATTGGCTATGGTATGCCAGGTATAACAGTTGACGGAAACGATCCGCTTGAAGTTTATAAAGCTGTGAAAGAAGCAGCAGACAGAGGCCGCCGCGGAGAAGGTCCGACATTAGTCGAAACCGTTTCATACCGTTTAACACCACACTCATCTGATGATGATGACCGAAGCTACCGTGCTCCTGATGAAGTGGCTGAAGCAAAAACAAAAGATCCGATTATTACTTTTGGCGCCTATCTGAAAGAAAATGGCGTTATGGACGATGCGATTGAAAAGGAAATCAATGACCGGGTTATGAAACTGGTAAACGAAGCAACTGATTATGCTGAAAACGCTCCATATGCAGAAGCGGAATCTGCTTTAAAGCATGTATATGCTGAACAGTAAGGGGAGAGAATATGGCTGTAATTTCTTATATCGATGCGGTGACTATGGCAATCCGCGAGGAAATGGAAAGAGATCCAAAGGTATTTGTTTTAGGTGAAGACGTAGGTAAAAAAGGTGGCGTATTTAAAGCGACACAAGGACTATATGACAAATTTGGCGAAGACCGCGTAATTGATACTCCTCTTGCTGAATCAGCGATTGCAGGGGTTGGAATCGGTGCAGCAATGTATGGAATGCGTCCAATTGCAGAAATGCAATTTGCCGACTTCATTATGCCGGCTGTTAACCAGATTATTTCAGAAGCGGCACGCATCCGCTATCGTTCAAATAATGACTGGAGCTGTCCGATTGTAGTACGTGCACCATATGGCGGCGGTGTTCATGGAGCACTTTATCATTCCCAGTCTGTCGAAGCTGTATTTGCGAATCAGCCGGGACTTAAGATTGTTATGCCTTCTACCCCTTATGATGTTAAGGGTTTATTGAAAGCAGCAATCCGTGATGAGGATCCGGTGCTGTTTTTTGAACATAAGCGCGCATATCGCCTGATCAAAGGTGAGGTTCCTGATGATGATTATGTGCTGCCAATCGGAAAAGCAGATGTAAAACGCGAAGGTGAAGATATCACGGTCATCACTTATGGCCTATGCGTCCATTTTGCTCTTCAGGCTGCAGAAAGACTTGCTAAAGATGGCATTTCAGCGCACATCCTGGATTTAAGAACGGTTTATCCGTTAGATAAAGAAGCAATTATTGAAGCTGCTTCTAAAACAGGAAAAGTGCTTCTTCTTACTGAGGATAATAAAGAAGGCAGTATCATGGGCGAAGTTGCTGCGATTATTGCAGAGAACTGCCTGTTTGAGCTGGATGCACCGATCAAACGCCTTGCCGGTCCTGATGTGCCAGCAATGCCTTACGCTCCAACTATGGAGAAATACTTTATGGTTAACCCTGATAAAGTAGAAAGAGCAATGCGTGAATTGGCTGAATTTTAATAACAACATCTTAGTTAATAAAAATGGAAAGCTCGCAGAGGGTGCGGCTCTCAGGCTGGACTCCATTCCGGATCAGCTGCACCTGCTGCATGACCCGCAAATTGCGGGCAGCTAGAAGGAGGTTACTCAGGTGGCTATTGAACAAATTAAAATGCCCCAGCTTGGGGAAAGTGTTACTGAAGGGACAATCAGCAAATGGCTGGTTTCCGTTGGTGATAAAGTAAATAAATATGATCCGCTTGCTGAAGTAATGACTGACAAAGTAAACGCGGAAGTACCGTCCTCTTTCACTGGTGTAATCAAAGAATTGATTGCAGAAGAAGGCGAAACGTATGAAGTGGGCCAGGTGATTTTGACAATCGAAACCGAAGGCGGCGGGGAAGCTGCTCAAGATGCGCCAGCAGAGACAAAAGGAGAGGATAAGACTCCGGCTGCACCTTCAGCCTCAGCGCCTTCTGCACCAGCGGCACCTGTTAAAGCAGCGGATGCTCCAAAAGGAGTCCGTTATTCACCTGCAGTCTTAAGGCTTTCTCAAGAGCATGGAATCGATTTGAACCAGGTGACAGGTACTGGCGGCGGCGGACGCATCACCCGTAAAGATCTTATGAAAATCATTGAGTCCGGAGATATTCCGACAGCTGCAGCAGCTGCGGCTGCACCGGAAAAGACAGAAGCGCCAGCACAGGAAGCTGCATCTGCACCTTCCCAGCCTGCAGCATCCAAACAGGCGGCGCCAGCACCTAATGTACCGGTAATGCCAGGTGATGTTGAAATCCCTGTTACCGGAGTGCGTAAGGCGATTGCTGCCAATATGCTCCGCAGCAAACATGAAGCACCTCATGCCTGGACAATGATGGAAGTGGATGTTACGAATCTTGTTGAGTACCGCAACAGCATTAAAGGGGAGTTCAAGCAAAAAGAGGGCTTTAACCTTACATTCTTTGCTTTCTTCGTAAAAGCAGTTGCACAGGCCCTTAAGGAATTCCCGCAGATTAATTCCATGTGGGCAGGAGATAAGATCATCCAGAAGAAGGATATCAATATTTCCATTGCAGTAGCAACAGATGACGCGTTATTCGTTCCGGTCATCAAAGCGGCGGATGAAAAGACGATTAAAGGTATTGGCCGTGAAATTAATGATCTTGCCTTAAAAGTGCGTACAGGAAAACTGACTTCTGCTGAAATGCAGGGTGGAACTTTCACTGTAAATAATACCGGATCATTCGGTTCCGTACAGTCCATGGGCATTATCAATTATCCGCAGGCGGCAATTCTTCAGGTTGAATCCATTGTGAAACGTCCTGTTGTCATGAACAATGGCATGATTGCTGTCCGTGATATGGTTAACCTTTGTATGTCACTTGATCACCGTGTGCTTGACGGCCTGGTATGCGGACGCTTCCTGCAGCGCGTGAAGGAAATTCTGGAGAACACATCTAAAGAAAATACATCTATTTATTAATAAGTAAAATGACCGCTGCCCTGCTTTGGGACAGCGGTTTCTTATTGTTCATTGCTTGTTTCTTCTTTGTATACTAAAATAGATGTATGGAGAATTTAGAATTTTATTATAATTTTCTTGCGGCATTGTTTCTTAATAGAAACGGGTCCGCTGCCGCATGAGGGGAGGGAACGCTGTCAGCAACAAGGACAGCCTAATTATGTCATTAAAGAAAATGATTAAAGAAAAATTCCCGCAGCAGACTAATGAGTACTGGGAGCAAAGTGCAGAAAAAGCTCTTAAAGGGAAATCCTTAGAAACATTATCACGAAATACATATGAAAACATAAAATTGAAACCGCTTTATTCCAGAGAAGACCTGAACGAAAACCCTTTAACTCAGTATCCTGGCGCAGAAGACTTCAGAAGGGGTTCATATGCTTCCGGATACCTGGGAGAAGAATGGAGGGTTGCACAGAAAGTTAGTGCCTCAGCTTCTGAAGAGCTGGCAGAAAAACTCCTTGCTGCTGTTGCGAAGGGGCAGACAGCGCTGGCTTTCCAGCCGGAACAGTTAACAAATCCAGAGAAGATCAGCATCGCTGTAGGAGAACTTTATAAAAAATATCCTTTCAGTGTGGATGCCGGCCAAAGTCACCGTCAATTAATAGAAGAACTTTCGAGATTAAATGAAAGCGAAAAAATCACAGGATATATTGCTGCAGACCCGCTTGCGTTTGCTGCTGCAGCCAAAATGAACGATCGCTCAATCGATGAGCTATATGAAAATTTGAATGAAACGGCCAATGCGGCAGCTGAACATATGCCAAGCCTCAAAACCATCATGGTAAATACGGCTGTTTATCATAATGGAGGCGCGAATGCCGTCCAGGAACTTGCTTTTGCACTGGCAGCAGGAGTAAACCACCTGCAGTATTTTCTTGGAAAAGGCAAAAAAATTGAAGAAATTCTATCCAAAATGCTATTCAAATTTTCTGTTGGCTCAAACTTTTTTATGGAGATTGCCAAGCTTCGTGCGGCAAAGGTTATATGGGGCAAAGTTGCAGAAGCATATGGAGCTGAGAGAGACAGTAAAAAAATGGTCATTTCAGCAGAAACGTCCTCATTTACTAAGTCTGCTTATGATTCTTATGTTAATGTGCTGAGAGCAGGGAATGAAGCATTTGCAGCAGTATTGGGAGGAGTCCAATACCTGCATGTCAGTCCGTATAATGAACCGGAAGGAGCACCCTCTCAACTTTCAGACAGAATTGCCCGAAACACCCAGCTCATTCTAATGGAAGAGGCGCATCTGCTGAAGGTCTCTGACCCGGCGGGCGGCTCCTGGTATGTGGAGCATCTGACGAATGAACTGATTGATAAAGCCTGGGAACTTTTCCTTGAGATAGAAGAGCTTGGAGGAATGGCTGAAGCCCTACAGACAGGGTGGGTTCAAAATCAGATTTCCCAAGTTCATGAGAAGAAGAGGAAAGATGTTCATACAAGAAAACAAAGTATCATTGGAACAAATATTTATGCTAACCCTGATGAAAAGCCGCTTCAAATAGTGGCCGAAACCATAGAAAACAGCAAGGGTGATATCAAGCCAATTCCGCAGGTTCGGCTTTCAGAGTCCTTCGAAAGTTTGCGGAATTTATCGGAAAGATTAAAGGAAAAGGGAATACATCCTCAAGCAGGGCTAATCTGTCTGGGAGAATTGAAGAATCATAAGGCCCGTGCTGATTTTATTGCAGGCTTCCTGGCACCCGGAGGGGTTGAGGCAGTCAGAAGCGGCTCTGTAGAGAACCTTGAAGATGCTAAAGCATTTATCCAAGAAACAAACTGCAGGCATTATTTTATTTGCGGTTCAAACGACCAATATGACAGCATGGCTGTTCCTTTAGTTAAACAACTGAAAGAAGCTTTCCCGTCAGCTGCAATCTATTTAGCCGGCCTTCCTGAAGAGAGGAAAAGGGACGAATTTAAAGGTGCTGGAATCAGCGGATACATTCACGTGAAAAGCGATTGCTATGAAACTCTCTTGACTATGCTGAACGAGATGGAGGTGGCAAACAGTGGCCAATAAACCGGATTTTAAAAGCCTGGATATTCATAAAGTAAAACAATCATCAAAGGATGACTGGAAAAGAAAAGCGGAGGAAGAAATCAATTCATCCATCGATCATCTTCTCTTTGAAACTAACGAGAGAATAAAAATAAAGCCGCTATACACAAATGAAGACCTAAAAGATATGGAGCACTTAAACGATAAGCCGGGGCTTCCTCCATATACAAGGGGACCTTATTCAACCATGTATGTGAACAGGCCCTGGACTGTCCGTCAATATGCCGGATTTTCTACTGCAGAGGAAAGCAATGCATTCTACCGCCGCAATCTTGCCATGGGGCAAAAGGGTTTATCAGTCGCTTTTGATCTTGCCACCCATAGAGGCTATGATTCTGATCATCCAAGAGTCGAAGGGGATGTAGGGAAAGCTGGCGTGGCCATTGATTCCATCCTGGACATGAAGACACTGTTTGATGGGATCCCTTTAGATCAAATGTCTGTATCGATGACGATGAATGGCGCAGTTTTGCCTGTTATGGCTTTCTATATCGTCACGGCGGAAGAGCAGGGAGTAAGCCAGGAGAAGCTTTCGGGAACGATCCAGAATGATATTTTAAAAGAATATATGGTGCGCAACACCTATATCTATCCGCCGGAAATGTCTATGAAGATCATTGCCGACATATTTGAATATACATCAAAATACATGCCGAAATTCAATAGCATCAGCATCTCAGGCTATCATATGCAGGAAGCGGGTGCACCAGCAGATATTGAGCTTGCCTATACGCTCGCAGATGGACTTGAATATGTAAGAACCGGACTTAAAGCCGGAATCGATATTGATTCCTTTGCACCGAGACTTTCGTTTTTCTGGGCTATCGGCATGAACTATTTTATGGAAGTGGCAAAAATGAGGGCAGCCCGCTACATTTGGGCAAAAATGATGAAGACCTTCGAACCCGGTAATCCGAAATCAATGGCGCTTAGAACGCATTCTCAAACCTCAGGCTGGAGCTTGACCGAGCAGGACCCATTCAATAATGTAACAAGGACTCTTATTGAAGCGCATGCAGCAGCGATGGGGCATACTCAATCTCTTCATACGAATGCATTGGACGAAGCCATTGCATTGCCGACGGATTTTTCAGCCCGTATAGCGAGAAATACACAGCTGTACCTTCAGGAGGAAACAGGTATCACCAATGTAATTGATCCATGGGGCGGTTCTTATTATGTAGAAGCATTAACAGATCAGTTAATTAAGAGAGCCTGGGAGCATATTGAGGAAATCGAGAATCTTGGCGGAATGGCCAGGGCAATTGAGACAGGATTGCCAAAAATGAGAATCGAAGAAGCTGCCGCCAGAAGGCAGGCACAAATCGATTCCGGAAAAGAAATCATTATTGGTGTGAATAAATACCGGCTTGAAAAAGAAGAGCCGATTGACATTCTGGACATCGACAATACAGCTGTACGATTAAAGCAAATCGAAAAGCTGGAGCGGCTGAAGGCCTCCCGCGATAATGAGAAAGTTGCTGAGGCCCTGGAGGCTATTACAAAAGCTGCTGAATCAGGGGAAGGCAACCTTCTTGAGCTTGCAGTAAATGCAGCGAGGGTTAGAGCTACTCTTGGCGAAATTTCCGAAGCAATTGAAAAAGTGGCCAGCCGCCATAAAGCGATTATTCGTTCAATCAGCGGCGTTTACAGTTCTGCTTTTTCCAATGAAGAAGAAATTGCAGAAGTAAAGCAGATGACAGATGAATTCCTCGAAAACGAAGGAAGAAGACCGCGGATTCTAATTGCCAAGATGGGACAGGATGGCCATGACAGGGGAGCAAAAGTCATTTCAACAGCCTTTGCCGATCTTGGTTTCGATGTTGATATCGGCCCTCTATTCCAGACTCCGGAAGAAACAGCTCTTCAGGCGGTCGAAAATGACGTTCATGTCATTGGCATCAGTTCACTTGCTGCAGGCCATAAAACTCTTCTGCCGCAGCTTGCTGCTGAACTGAAGAAACTGGATAGGGAAGATATTATTGTTGTCATCGGCGGGGTTATTCCGGCACAGGATTATCAATACTTATATGAGCATGGTGCTTCTGCCATTTTTGGCCCGGGCACCGTCATTCCAGTGGCTGCCCAAAAGGTCATCAGAGAGATATACAGCCGTCTCGGGTATGAGGAAGTGACCCAGTAAATGGCAGAGGATAAAAAACCGGAATGGTTTGATGAAGAAAAGGCAGAAAATTTTACAAGCACCGTGCGCAGTGGTGTGGATTCAGGTGAGCAGAAGCAGAAATTCGAGAAAATAGGCAGGTTTCAAAAAAAATCTGCCTCCCTGCCTGATCTTGACGTTCTTGAAGAAGGAATCATGAGTGGCAGCAGACCTGTTCTTGCACGAGCGATCACTCTGATTGAAAGTAACGCAGAGCATCATTTTCACCATGCACAGGAACTCCTGCACAGGCTTCTGCCTCATTCAGGGCGATCGCTCAGGATTGGGATAACCGGAGTGCCGGGGGCAGGAAAGAGCACGTTCATTGAATCTTTTGGGACATACCTATGTAATGCGGGTTTAAAAACAGCTGTGCTGGCCGTTGATCCAAGCTCAAGCTTGAGCGGCGGCAGCATCCTTGGCGATAAAACAAGAATGGAGCAGCTATCAAGAAACCCGCGTGCTTTCATAAGACCTTCTCCTTCAGCAGGGAAACTGGGAGGTGTCCACAGAAAAACAAGAGAGACCATGCTTCTGTGTGAAGCAGCAGGCTTTGATGTTATTCTCGTTGAAACCGTCGGTGTGGGACAAAGTGAAGTCATTGTCAGGGAAATGGTGGACTTCTTTATGCTTTTAACACTGACTGGGGCAGGGGATGAACTGCAGGGAATGAAAAAAGGCATTATGGAACTGGCTGATGCGGTAATTGTCAATAAAGCCGATGGAAGCAATAAGAAATTGGCCGAAAAAACAAAAGCAGAGTATAACCGTATCCTTCACTTTCTTCAGCCAGCTACTAAAGGATGGCAAACGAAAGCTTATACCTGCTCTTCTGTCTTTAATGAAGGCATTTCTGAGATCTGGAATGTGATCAAAACGTTTGAAAATACGGCAAAGACATCAGGAGTTTTTGAAGAAAGAAGAAGGCTCCAGACAAAACAATGGATACACTCCATGATTCTGGATCAGCTTCAGTTCAGCTTTTTTTATCATCCTGACATAAAACCGCTTCTTCCAAAAATCGAAAACGAGGTCATAGCAGGGAACAGGACGGTTACATCTGCAGTTGAAGAATTGTTTAATGTTTATACAAAAAGATAGAGCTTTCTGTTTCGGGCAGGCTTTTCCTGAAGGCAAAAAAATGGCCAGTGCCTTGCGGGCACTGGCGAATCTAGGGAGTTTAGGGGTATGGATCTAGCTGTAGTTTTATCTTTCCCCGATAATCCAAAAGCTAAACTTTTTTATTCAAAAAATTGACTTGATTGTAAAATTTACTGATGTATTGGTATTATGTATATAGTCAAGAGAATTTTTAAATGAGGAGCGATGACTTTGAATATGGATTTTAATTTATTTATGAATGATGTTGTCAGGCAGGCGCGTCAGGAAATAACACATGCCGGCTTTACTGAATTAACAACACCTCAAGAAGTGGATGAGTCCCTTAATAAGAAAGGAACTACACTTGTAATGGTGAACTCTGTCTGCGGATGTGCAGGCGGAATTGCCCGTCCTGCGGCCATGCATTCCCTGCATTATGATAAGCGCCCTGACCATTTGGTTACGGTATTTGCCGGACAGGATAAAGAAGCAACCGAAAAAGCAAGATCTTACTTCACAGGTTATCCGCCATCATCACCATCTTTTGCACTTCTAAAAGATGGGGAGCTATGCACGATGATCGAGCGCCACGAAATCGAAGGCCATGAGCCTATGGCAGTAGTCCAGAAACTGCAGGATGCCTTTGAGAAATATTGCGAAGAAGTTTAAATAGCGAAAAGGTCCCGAATAACGGGGCTTTTTTTTTGTGTAAATTTATCTGAATAATTAAACTTCTAATAAATAATTAAAAACCTTATTGCATAAATATAAAAATCTGTTAAAATTCATTTTAGTGAATATTTATTAATAGTTATGCAGAAATTATTCATATTTTTATAGGGGGAAACTAAAATGAAAAAAGTGATCATGATTGCTTTAAGCATGCTCATAGTTGGTTTATTAGCTGCATGCGGGACTAGTGAAGAAGCTGGTAAAAGCGGCTCTGGGGAAAGCTCGGATAAAAAGGTTTTAACAATGGGTACGTCAGCGGATTATCCGCCATTTGAATATGTAGATTCAGCAAAAGGGGAAGAAATCATCGGCTTTGATGTGGATTTGGCCAAAGCGATTGCTGAAAAATTGGGCTATGAAATCCAAGTGAAGGATATGGACTTTAACGGACTGATCCCTGCACTGGAAACAAGCCAGGTTGATTTTGTTTTAGCGGGTATGACACCTACTGAAGAACGTAAAGAAAACGTTGATTTCAGCGATGTATATTATACAGCGAGCCACATGATTGTTTCTAAAAAAGGCAGTGGAATTGAATCATTGGAAGATTTAGATGGAAAAACAATAGGTGTGCAGCTTGCTTCCATTCAGGCAGATAAGGCAGAAGAAATTGCAGAAACAGTTGATATGACTGTGGAAAACCGCAACCGCATCCCTGAGTTAATTCAGGAAATCATGGCAGGCCGATTTGATGCAGCTATGATTGAAGACACGGTTGCAAAAGGTTATTTTGAAAAAAATAAAGACCTTGCCGGGTTCACAATTGAAGAAGATGAAACAGAGGCAGGTTCTGCCATTGCTTTTCCTAAAGGCAGTGAATTAACTGAAGAATTCAATGCAGAGCTTTTGAAGATGAAAGAAAACGGTGAATTGGAAGAATTGATTGTAAAATGGTTTGATAACAAATAATTCGCTGGGAATTGGCGTCCAAGGCATATTTTCCTTTGGACGCTTTATTCTTCCAGGAAAATAAATTACTTACAGAAAGGATGGAAAGATAGTGAATCTGGATTTTCAGCAGTTCATTCCCTCCCTTCCATATATACTTAAAGGCATTGGCGTTACGCTGCAAATTGTGTCTATGGCAGGCATACTGGGTTTTGTATTAGGTATTATTCTATCATTCTTTAAAATTAGCAAATTTAAATTTCTTGGCTGGATTGCAGATGCCTACACATCCGTTTTTAGAGGAACACCTCTTGTTCTTCAGCTGATGCTCATCTATTATGGGTCACCACAGCTGATCGGGTATAAAATAGACCCTTCCACAGCTGCCATCCTTTCTTTTGGGCTTAATTCAGCAGCCTATATTTCGGAGATTATCAGGGCGGGAATTCTGGCGGTGGATAAAGGGCAAAGTGAAGCGGCAATGGCACTGGGCGTTCCATACAGGCCGGCCATGATGGATATCATACTTCCGCAGGCAATGAAAAATATTCTGCCTGCATTAATGAACGAGTTTATTACTCTTACAAAAGAGTCTGCGATCGTAACAGTCATTGGAGTAACAGACGTGATGCGCAGGGCTTACATCGTGGGAGGCGAAAAGTTTTCCTACTTCGAACCGATACTGATTGCCGGGCTGATTTATTACATGATGGTTATGGTCCTGACTGTGCTTGGAAAAGGAATTGAAAGGAGAATGAGACGCAGTGATTAAAGTGGAAAATTTGCATAAGCATTTCGGTAAACTTGAAGTTCTTAAAGGAATTTCAACCAATATTCAAGATGGCGAAGTAGTGGCTGTAATAGGTCCGTCCGGTTCCGGGAAGTCAACGTTCCTCCGCTGCATCAATCTTCTGGAAATGCCAACAGACGGCAGGATCATGATTAATGGGCAGGACATTACGGATAAAAGCACGAACATAATGAAAGTGCGCCAGAATGTAGGGATGGTGTTTCAGCATTTTCATTTATTTCCCCATAAAACTGCCCTGCAAAACCTGACCTATGCACCGATGAAGGTAAAGGGATTATCAAAATCGGAAGCTGAGAAAACAGGGCTCGAGCTTTTGGAGAAGGTAGGATTATCCGCTAAAGCACACGAATACCCCAATCGTTTATCAGGAGGGCAGAAACAAAGGGTTGCAATTGCAAGAGCTCTTGCCATGCAGCCTGAAGTTATGCTTTTTGATGAGCCAACATCTGCTCTTGACCCGGAAATGGTGAAAGAAGTGCTGGACGTTATGAAGAATTTAGCACATACTGGTATGACAATGGCGATTGTTACCCATGAAATGGGCTTCGCCCGTGAAGTGGCAGACAGGGTACTGTTCCTGGATGGCGGCGTGCTTGTAGAGGATTCTTCTCCTGAAGAATTTTTTTCTAATCCTAAGAGTGAACGTGCAAGGGATTTCTTGCAAAAAATGCTATAATCGATATATGCTATGGGAGAAGATGGTCAACATGATCATCTTCTCTTTCGCATTTAAATACCTGACAGCCTTCTTAAAATTAGATTGGGCAATTGAATATAGGAGTTAGAATAAATGAAGTACAGAATTGGCTACCGGACAATCAAGACTGCAGTGGGGACTTCCATCAGCATCATGATTGCACAGATGCTGCAGCTTGATAATTTTGTTTCTGCAGGCATCCTGACTATATTATGCATAAAAGTCACAAAGAAAAAATCACTTCGGGCTTCATGGGACCGATTTTTTGCGTGTCTGCTGGCAATGGCGTTTTCATCCTTGTTTTTGAGGGCATTGCTTACCATCCGCTTGTAATCGGGCTGCTGCTGCTGTTTTTTATTCCGACAGCTGTCATGGCAAAGGCAAGTGATGGAATTGTCACAAGCTCAGTTATAATTTTGCATATTTATTCTGCAGGAGAGGTTTCAAAGGACCTCTTGCTGAATGAATTGGGCATCATTATTGTCGGAATCGGTGTTGCATTAATCGCGAACCTTTACATGCCGAGTCTGGAATCGAAGCTTAAGGAATATAGACTGGAAATAGAGGAAAACTTTAAAGTCATCTTTGACGAAATCGTGAGGTATTTGCGTACCCATGAAAGCAGCTGGGACGGCAGAGAAATTACCGAAACAATGGAATTGATCGATGAGGCAAAAGCACTGGCATTCAGGGATGTTGAAAACCACTTTCGAAGAGATGAAAATTTATATTATCATTATTTCAAAATGAGGGAAAAACAATTTGAAATTATTGAGAGGGTTCTCCCCAGTGTTACATCCATTGCACTTCCTGTTGAACAGGGAGAGATGATCGCTGATTTTATTGAAGAATTATCGGAACATATCCACCCGGGAAATACGGCCCTGCTATTCCTGGAGAAATTGTACCGTATGAAGGTTTCTTTTGAAAATATGGAGCTCCCCAAAACGAGGGAGGAATTTGAAGCGCGTGCTGCCCTCCTTCACTTTGTAAAAGAAATGGAACAGTATTTGATTATTAAGAGTTCTTTTAAAGGGTTAAAGGATAAGGAAATGAATCAAAGCGGGACTGGAGAAGCAAACTAAGGAAAAGGAATTGGAGCGTGAATTGTCATGCTGAAGTTTGCTGCAGCGGCCATCCTGTTTTTTTCTCTTTCCCCAGTCTGGCCATTGGGATCTAACCCGCTGCCTGGAGATCCATTTCTGATTGTCAATAAACGCACAAATGAAGTTGCGTTTATACAGAATCACAAAGTGCAGAATGTCATCACAGCTGCAACCGGGAAAACGGATGACCTTACACCGGAAGGGCTGTTCACTGTGACTGTAAAGGCAGCTGATCCTTACTACAGAAAAAAGGACATAAAAGGCGGTGACCCCCGGAATCCGCTCGGCACAAGGTGGATTGGGTTTGACGCAGAAAATACTGATGGCAGAATCTACGGCATTCACGGGACGAACGATCCTTCGTCCATCGGCAGATATGTCTCCAATGGATGTATCAGATTGCAGAATGAGGCAGTAGAGTCGTTATATGAATCCGTGCCACTTGGAACAAAAATCTTAGTAGTCACCTCAGCAAAGAGCTTTGACGAACTTGGAAGAGATTACGGTGCCATAAAAAAAGATAATTAAAAGAATGTACAGCTGCATCTGAATGGATGCAGTTTTTTTATGAGCTTAAATGAACGCCAGCTTAGGACTCTCCAGTTCATATTTATGTCTAGAAAAAAGCTGCGCGGGATTGCCATCCCGCGCAGCTGAGTAATGAATGTTCCATGTTATAAAAACATCGCCATACCCATAATGAGGGTAGATGCGAGCATTGCAAATATCATTAGATAAACAATGACTTTAGCCAGTTTCTTATTTGACATTCTATGCCTCCTCGTCCCAATTCTTACTCTTATTTTACTAATAATCATCAAATTGAACAACCGCTCAATTTATTAAAAGGATTTTCGACATTAATAACGAATATTTAAATAATAGATTTAAAATATGCCCACATTCTGCGGGAAAGTGATATATTTCGACATCCAAGAGGAGGGAAACAGATGATTAAGAAGGTGGACCATATTGGAATTGCTGTCAGGTCTATTGATGAAGCGCTTCCATTTTATACTGAAACGCTAAAGCTTGAATTTCTCGGAATAGAGGAAGTGGACAGCCAGGGAGTAAAGGTGGCGTTTATAAAAGCGGGGGAAACGAAACTCGAGCTGCTGGAGCCGACAAGTGAAGAAAGTCCAATTGCCAAGTTTATAGAAAAGCGGGGAGAAGGGCTGCATCATGTAGCACTGGGAGTTGACAGCATACAAGAACGCATAAACGAAATGAAGGAACAGGGTATCAGGATGCTGCAGGATGAACCTAAGATTGGTGCGGGCGGTGCCCATGTAGCCTTTATGCATCCGAAATCGACAGGCGGTATTTTATATGAATTCTGTGAAAAGAAAGGATTGAAATAAGGCATGGCAGACATCTATGAGAAAATAAATGAGTTATACGACAGGCGCAGGGAAGTAGAACTGGGCGGAGGGGATGAGCGTATACAAAAACAGCATGAAAAAGGAAAACTGACTGCCCGGGAACGAATCGATTTATTAGTAGATCCAGGAACTTTCGTTGAGCTGAATCCATTTATTGAGCACCGCAGCACGGATTTTGGACTGGAAAACCAAAAAGGGCCTGGAGATGGTGTTGTAACTGGCTATGGGAAGGTCAACGGACGTCCTATCTTCTTATTTTCACAGGACTTTACCGTTTTTGGTGGCGCTCTCGGGGAAATGCATGCAAAAAAAATTGCCAATGTAATGGATTTAGCAGCTGAAAATGGAGCCCCATTTGTAGGCTTGAATGATTCCGGCGGCGCCAGAATTCAGGAAGGTGTTGTTTCCCTTGATGGATACGGCCATATTTTCTACCGGAATTCCATTTATTCAGGAGTGATTCCGCAGATTTCAGTCATCATGGGGCCTTGTGCCGGTGGTGCAGTATATTCTCCGGCGATTACGGATTTTGTCTTTATGGTGGAAAAGACGAGCCAGATGTTCATAACCGGACCAAAAGTAATTGAAACGGTGACTGGGGAGAAAATTTCTCCTGAGGATCTGGGCGGTGCGCGTGTGCACAATACGATCAGCGGAAACGCGCACTTTAGAGGAGAGTCCGAAGAGGAAGTGATTGGGCAGGTGCGGAGTCTGTTAAGCTACCTTCCGCAGAATAACGAAGAAAAACCGCCTATGTCCGAATGGGATGAAGAAGATGATTACCGTCCGGATTTGACAGACGTTATTCCCTTTGATGCCCTTCGTCCATATGACGTCCGAAAAGTCATTGAACAGGTAGTGGATAACGATACTTTTATGGAGGTACAGCGCGACTTCGCTAAAAATATTGTAGTCGGCCTTGCCCGGATCAAGGGTGAAACGGTGGGACTTGTCTGCAATCAGCCGAAGGTCATGGCAGGTGGCCTTGATATAGATTCTTCTGATAAGGCTTCAAGATTTATCCGGTTCTGTGATTCCTTTAATATTCCACTTATAACATTTGAGGACGTTACAGGCTTTTTCCCGGGGGTTAAACAGGAGCATGGCGGAATTATACGGCACGGAGCAAAGATTCTCTATGCTTACTCAGAAGCAACGGTGCCGAAGCTTACTGTTATTCTAAGAAAAGCATTCGGAGGAGCTTACGTTGCCCTAAACAGTAAATCTATTGGCGCAGATCTTGTTTTTGCATGGCCGAATGCGGAAGTAGCCGTAATGGGTCCTCAAGGTGCAGCCAACATTATTTTTGCAAGGGAAATCCAGAACAGTGATGATCCCGAGGCCACAAGGGCACAAAAAATCGAAGAGTACAGAGAAAAGTTCGCCAATCCATATGTGGCGGCAAGCCGGGGCATGGTGGATGATGTCATCGATCCGCGCGAAACCAGAATCAAGCTCATTCAAGCGCTTGAAATGCTTCGCAATAAAAAAGAAAGCAGGCCTCATAAAAAGCATGGAAATATCCCGCTATAATGGATTCCTGATTTGCTGTGCCAAAATTTTGGAGTTATACTTGCTTAGTAAGCTTAAATTTGGAGGTTTGTACATAAATGATTAATGAGGAACGCTTATTAAACGAATTTCTGGAACTGGTGCAAATTGATTCTGAAACAAAGTTTGAAGCTCAAATTGCTAAAGTTTTGAAGAAAAAATTCAGGGATCTTGGGGTTGAGGTGTACGAAGACGATACAACTGCACAGACCGGACACGGTGCAGGCAACCTCATCTGCACTCTTCAGGGAACGAAAGAAGGAATTGATACCATTTATTTCACTTCACACATGGATACGGTTGTTCCTGGAAAAGGAATTAAACCTTCCATCAAGGACGGCTATGTTGTAACAGATGGAACAACGATCCTGGGTGCAGACGACAAGGCAGGACTTGCTGTTATGCTCGAAATTGTTAAAGTCCTGAAAGAGCAGAATATTGCTCATGGAACTATTCAGTTCATTATCACAGTTGGTGAAGAATCCGGACTGGTTGGAGCTAAGGTTCTTGATCCTTCACTTGTTAAAGCAAAGTTCGGCTATGCATTGGACAGTGACGGCAAAGTCGGAAATATAATCGTTGCCGCTCCAACCCAGGCTAAAGTGAAAGCTGCTATTCTGGGAAAAACAGCTCATGCAGGTGTTGCTCCTGAGAAGGGCATTTCTGCCATCACGATGGCATCAAAAGCGATCTCAAGAATGCCGCTGGGCCGCATTGATGAAGAGACAACGGCTAATATCGGGCGTTTTGAAGGCGGTCAGCAGACGAATATCGTATGTGACCATGTTGATGTATTAGCAGAAGCACGTTCATTAATTCCTGAAAAAATGGAACAGCAGGTAGCTAAAATGAAGGAAGCATTTGAAAGTGCTGCCGAAGAAATGGGCGGCAAAGCTGAAGTGGATGTTCAGGTTATGTATCCTGGCTTTAAATTTGGCGAAGGTGATCATGTCGTTGAAGTAGCACGCAGAGCGGCTGCAAAAATCGGCCGCAGCTCTGAGCTTCTTCACAGTGGCGGCGGAAGCGATGCAAACGTGATCGCCGGCTTCGGCATTCCAACAGTTAATCTTGCTGTCGGCTATGAAGAAATTCATACAACCAATGAGCGCATGCCTATTGAAGAATTAAATAAACTTGCTGAAATGGTCATTGCCATTATTGAAGAAGTATCAGCTTAAACAGCAAGAGAGAGAACCAATGCGGTTCTCTTTTTTTACTGCAGCAATCTATTATTTCCTCACTAGTTAGAAAATAATGGATATGGTATATTAGTTCTATACATAAGAGTTTCCGAGGAGGAAATAGGATGATTGAAAATAATAAAGCTGTTGTTTTCAGGGCAGGAAATGAGGAATATGCTACACCGGTTCCTTTTGTTATATCCATTGAGAAAATGGACGGCATTACACCGATACCTCATTTGCCCAGCTATGTAAGAGGAATTGTTAAAGTCAGGGGAGAGCTTATTCCAGTTGTTGATTTTGAAGAAATTCTATACAGCCGGACACTGGCCGATAGTGAGTCTGCAAGAATGATCGTTCTGAAGACAGACGAGCTATCATTCGCCGTTCTTGTAAATGAAGCCAAGGAAATTCTCGATATTCCAGAAGACTGCCTGAAACAGCCAGGTCTGATTGCCTATCAAAAAACCAATTATTTCACAGGTGTGGCTAATATCGATAAAAGGCTGATTACTATAATCGATCCTTTGAAGCTGGTGGAATCACTGGAGGGAATAAGAGAAATAAAAGAGTATATGAAAACACAGCATACAACTGCATAACGGACGAACGCGAAAACAGGGGATCTAAGATTCCCTGTTTTCGCGTTTTCAAAAAGTCTCTATTTAATAGAAAAGAAAAATATCTGCTAAAATAGAACTGAATTATATTTATAGGGAAGTGCCGGCATGAAACAAATGTATCCGAAAAATGGGAGAGTTATCCTCCATGTTGATATGAATAGTTTTTATGCTTCGGTTGAGATGGCTTATGATCCTTCATTAAAGGGTAAGCCTTTAGCAATCGCAGGCAATCCGGAGGAGAGACGCGGAATTATTGTAACTTGCAGCTATGAGGCAAGGAAATTCGGGGTAAAAACCACCATGCCTCTATGGGAGGCTAAAAAGCTCTGTCCCCAGCTGATTATCAGGAAGCCTAATTTTGAGAGGTATCGTGCAGCTTCTATGGGAATGTTTGATATATTGCGCGAATACTCCTCCCTTGTTGAACCCGTATCCATTGATGAAGGATATGTGGATATAACAGACAGCTATGAGTTTGGGAGCCCGATAGAGATTGCCGGGACGATACAAAAGCAGGTTTTTCAGCAGCTCGATTTGCCCTGCAGCATAGGTGTTGCCCCTAATAAATTTTTAGCCAAGATGGCTTCCGATATGAAAAAGCCAATGGGGATTACAGTACTCAGAAAAAGAGATGTACCGCATATCCTGTGGCCGATGGAAGTGGAAGAAATGCACGGAGTCGGCACAAAAACCGGAGAAAAACTGAGAAACCTCAATATCACCACAATTGGCGAGTTGGCAAAAGCCGATGAAATTATTTTAAAAGCAGCATTGGGCATTAATGGACCGAGGCTAAAACAAAAGGCCAACGGGCAGGATTTTAGAAAAGTCGATCCCGACTCGGCATCTGAATTTAAAAGTGTGGGGAATTCGACCACACTGCCAAGGGATGTTTCCAATCAAAGAGAGCTTCTCCAGGTATTTGAAAAGCTGGCTGCACAGGTTTCTTCCAGATTGAAAAGGAAAAAGGTTATGGCGGTGTCTCTCGGGATTACTATCCGGTATAAGGACCGAAAAACCATTACAAGAAGCCGAAAATTGAAGAATCCGATTCAGCATAATGATGAAATTTACCAAATAGCAAAAGAGCTTTTTATAAAACATTGGAACGGAAATGCAGTACGGCTTCTGGGCATTACAGGAACAGACCTTGTCGAACCCGAACAGGCGGTTAAACAGCTGGATCTGTTCAGTTTTGAAAAAGATGCCAAAAAGGAGCCGTTATTTCAGACAATGGATCTTTTGCGCAAGAAATACGGCACTAAAATAATCGACAATGCGGGTGCACTTTCGGACATGAAATTGACCAGCCCCAAAATCGGCACTGACACCAGCTTTAATAAAGACTTTTTGCATGGCAGGCCAGGAAGCGGCGATAAAAAAGAAAAAGATGATCATTCATGAGTTTTTAAGGCGGCTATAAGCAAAACTAAGACAGGAAAGTTGAATCAGAATAGGAATCTTGCTAAAGTAGAGTGGATTATTTTTATAGGATTTTGTATTTTGTATGCTTAACACATAAAGGCTGGAAGGGAAGTAATAAAAGATGACGAATTCACAGTTTGGTGTTATCGGCTTAGCCGTCATGGGCAAAAATCTTGCCATGAATATTGAAAGCAGAGGGTACTCAGTATCAGTTTTTAACCGGTCACGTGAAAAAACGGATGAGATGCTTAAGGAAGTGGAAGGACGAAACTTTAAAGGTACATATACAATTGAAGAGTTTGTTGACTCTCTGGAAAAACCCCGCAAAATCATGCTTATGGTGAAAGCAGGCGGTCCGACAGATGCGACAATTGAGCAGCTAAAGCCTCTGCTGGATAAAGGTGATATTCTGATTGATGGAGGAAATACCTTCTTTGTGGATACGCAGCGCCGCAATAAGGAATTAAGCGAGCTGGGCATCCATTTCATCGGTACCGGTGTTTCCGGCGGTGAAGAAGGCGCTCTAAAGGGTCCTTCCATTATGCCTGGCGGCCAAAAAGAAGCCTACGAGCTGGTTGCCCCTATTTTTCAAGATATCGCGGCAAAGGTTAATGGCGAAGCATGCACAACATACATCGGTCCGGATGGAGCAGGCCATTATGTGAAAATGGTCCACAACGGCATTGAATACGGTGATATGCAGCTGATTTCCGAATCTTATTTTCTGTTGAAAAATATTCTTGGGTTGACTGCTGAAGAGCTTCATGAAGTATTTGCCGATTGGAATAAAGGAGAGCTTGACAGCTATCTGATTGAAATCACGGCTGATATCTTCACTAAAAAAGATGAGGAAACCGGAAAGCCGCTGGTAGATGTCATCCTTGACACAGCAGGCCAAAAGGGAACCGGCAAATGGACAAGCCAAAGTGCCCTTGACCTCGGTGTACCGCTGCCAATCATTACTGAATCTGTTTTTGCCCGATTCATCTCAGCCATGAAAGAGGAACGTGTGAATGCAAGCAAAGTTCTTCGCGGGCCGGCTGGACAGGACTTCACGGGTGATAAAAAAGCATTTATTGAGAGTGTCCGCAAAGCCCTTTACATGAGTAAAATCTGCTCATATGCACAAGGCTTTGCTCAAATGAGAGCAGCTTCCGAAGAATATGGATGGGATTTGAAATATGGTGATATTGCAATGATTTTCCGCGGCGGCTGCATTATCCGTGCCCAATTCCTGCAGAAAATCAAGGAAGCATATGACCGTGAGCCGGGCTTGAAGAATCTCCTTCTTGATCCGTATTTCAAGGAAATCGTGGAAAGCTATCAGGATGCTGCACGTGAAATTATCAGCGTAGCTGTAAAGAACGGCATTCCTGTACCATGCTTTGCTGCTGCTTTGTCCTATTATGACAGCTACCGAACAGAAACATTGCCTGCAAACCTTCTTCAGGCACAGCGTGACTACTTCGGTGCACACACCTATCAGCGTACAGACAAAGAAGGCATTTTTCATACAAACTGGATGGAATAATAAAAAAACAGCGTCCGAGCGGCGCTGTTTTTTGTTTTTCAAAAAATAAGCCCCCTTAGAGAGCAGGGGGGCTCAGAATTATTAACACTGTTCAACATCAAGGTCAGTTACAGGCCACCAGAAGAAACCGTCTTTTTCCAGCAGCCGTTCTGCTTCTTTTGGACCCATTGAACCGGATTCGTAGTTAGGGAATCCTATTTCTCTTGTGTTTTCCCAAACGTCGGAAATTTTGTCGACAAAGCTCCAGGAAAGGGCCACTTCATCCCAGTGTGTAAAGTTTGTTGCGTCACCGCGCATGCAATCATATAAAAGCCTTTCATAAGCTTCAGGTGTATTCATGTCATCGATGCCTTTGTTGGCAAAGTTTAATTTTACAGGTGTGGCTTCAATGTTTTGACCTGATTTTTGGGCATTTAAATAAAGGGTAATGCCTTCCTCAGGCTGAATATGGATCACCAGCAGGTTAGGATTTAGCGTTTGCTCAGTCTGATAATATAAGTTCATCGGAATGTCCTTGAACTGGATAACAATTTTCGTTGATTTAGCAGCCATCCTTTTTCCTGTGCGAATATAGATAGGCACACCTGCCCAGCGGAAATTATCAATCATCAGCTTACCTGCTACATACGTTTCGGTGTTTGATTGTTCATCCACCATCGGCTCTTGATTGTAAGCAGGTACTTCCTGTCCATTTAAATGTCCTTTTCCATACTGGCCGCGGACAAAGTAATCTCTTACCTGATCGCCTTCAATTGGACGCATGGCTCTTAAAACTTTTACTTTTTCAGATCTGATTTCATCTGTGGTCAAGCGGATTGGCGGTTCCATTGCCAATAAGGCAACCATTTGCAGCATATGGTTTTGAACCATATCGCGAAGTGCGCCGCTTTTTTCATAGTAACGGCCGCGTTCTTCAACACCCAGTACTTCGCTTGATGTAACCTGGATATTTGAAATGTAGCGATTGTTCCATAATGGTTCAAAAATGGCATTGGCAAAACGGATAACTTCAATGTTCTGCACCATCTCTTTCCCCAGGTAGTGGTCAATCCGGTAAATTTCATTTTCTGAAAAGGCTTTTCGGATTTGCTTATTAAGCTGCTTCGCTGATTCAAGATCATGCCCAAATGGCTTTTCAATGACAAGACGCTTAAACCCATCTACATCTGTCAGGCCATCTGCTTTTAAATGCTCTGCAATGGTTCCGAAAAACTCAGGTGCCATGGCAAGGTAAAAAATGCGGTTACCTTCAAGGGAATAGTGAGCATCCAATTCTTCGGCCATGCTCTTTAATGCCAAATAGGAACTGGAATCCGTAACGTCATGCGAATGATAGTAAAAGTGAGAAATAAAATCTTCAAGTTCTCCGTTATCTTTTATAGCAGACTCAACAGAGGCTTTAACACTTGCCTGAAACTCATCATTTGATAGCGGCCTTCTGGCAACCCCTACTACGGCAAAGCGATCGGACAGCCTGCCCTTTTTGTATAAGCGATAAAGTGAGGGAAACAATTTTCTTTTTGCCAAATCTCCTGTTGCTCCAAATATCATTATTAATCCGGCCGGTTTTTCGTTTGTTTTCACGATTCTAGAACCTCTTTTCGACAAAATTTCTGTATGTAAGGCGGGACTGACTTTTGTCCGTCCTCAGCTTGAGAAGAAGCTGTTATATTGCATTGCAAAAAAACGTCTGTACAAGTATAAAATTGTATCTGTTTACAGCTGTTTTCGCAAATATTAAGTTTGTCCTTTTTACCATAGTTTCTATCTAACGGCCAGGAACTATCCTTTCAAATAACACAAAAAACAATTGTTAAATGAATGAATTCCCAAGCTGCTATGGTATATTGTTTATATTCATACTGGCGAGACAAGACAGGCTTAATCACTAAATTGCCGGAAGGAGGTATTTTACATATGGACATATTTTTTCTGGGAACGGGAGCAGGAATTCCCGCTAAGCTGAGAAATGTATCCTCGATGGCTTTAAAGCTCTTGGATGAAAGAGGGAGCATATGGCTTTTTGACTGTGGCGAAGCGACCCAGCATCAAATTTTACATACAAGCATTAAACCGAGAAGAATTGAGAAAATTTTTATCACACATCTTCATGGTGACCACATTTATGGTCTGCCCGGCCTGCTTTCAAGCCGCTCTTTCCAGGGCGGTGATACAGAGGTGACCCTATATGGGCCAAGAGGGTTGAAAGAATTCATTGAAGTCTCGCTATCTGTCAGCGGCACATACCTTAAGTATCCTTTAAAGGTAGCTGAAATCACTGAGGGTATTGTGCTTGATGAAGAAGATTTTAAGGTGGAAGCCCGCATGCTCGAGCATGGAATATCCTCATACGGCTACCGGATTACAGAAAAGGACCGTCCGGGAACTTTGCTTGCGGACAAACTTGCTGAAGCGGGAATCAAACCGGGCCCGATATATAAGAAAATAAAGAATGGTGAAGACATAGAGCTTGAGGATGGAAGAATTATCGAAGCAGAAAATTTCCTGGGGCCGGCTCAAAAGGGAAGAATTGTCACGGTGCTGGGTGATACCAGATTCTGTGAGGCGGCAATAGATTTAGCGTCCGGTGCTGACCTTTTAATACATGAAGCAACCTTCTCCGGAGGGGAAGAGAAGCTTGCATACGATTATTTTCATTCGACAACCCTGCAGGCTGCTCAAGTTGCGCTCGAGGCGAATGCAAGGAAACTTTGCCTGAATCATATCAGTTCACGATATGAACGCCAGGATTGGGAACTGCTTATGAAAGAATCACAGACCATATTTCCCAATACGATCATTGCTGAGGACTTTAAAGAAATTCATATCCCGCTTGATAAAGGAGAGGCGAATTAATTGAAGACTTTCTATATCGTGCGCCATGCAAAGGCGGAGGGCCAGCCTTTCTCTGCCAAATTGACAGAAAGCGGAAGGCAACAGGCATTAAAATTAATTGATTTCTTTAAAGGCAAAGAAATTAATCGCATATACTCAAGCCCTTTTGTGCGGGCGATTG
Organism: Cytobacillus firmus; assembly: GCF_023612095.1. Classification (GTDB taxonomy): domain Bacteria; phylum Bacillota; class Bacilli; order Bacillales; family Cytobacillaceae; genus Cytobacillus. The sequence goes on from NZ_CP086235.1 coordinate 1,441,308, forward strand.
AAACAATCCGGCCCCTTGCACAGTTCCGAAATCTGGAGATCATTGAGGAAAGCCGGTTGGGTGAAAGGGTGCTGAGCTCTATTCTTTTTGATGATTGGCAGGATAAGCTTAAGCAAAGCTTTTCCGATTTTGAACTCGTTTTTGAAGGGGGAGAATCTCATTCAGCAGGAATGAAACGGGCCTCTTCCCTGATGGATGAATTAATCGCATCTAATGAGAATCATATCGTTCTGGTCAGCCATGGGAATTTATCAACGCTGCTGCTTCGCTATTTTGATGAAAATGCAGGCTTTGAGCATCTGATGAAGATGAGCAATCCGGATGTTTTCGAAATTAAAGTAAATGGTGAAGATACCGTTTGGGAGCGGATTTGGAATGAAAAGTAATGCCTGGAAAAATTGAATTTTTCAAATTTGGCATTGACGGTTTTATGCTTGCATACTATAATCACACTTATACTTTAAAACAATATAGTAAAAAGCTATGAAGAGACTCTAGTAAGTTTTATCTCCCTGTTTATAGAGAGCCAGTGGATGGTGGAAACTGGCACAAAGATAAAATGAATTTCATCTTGGAGCTTATCTTTCCTGCATATAGCAGAAAAGACGGTAAATCCGTTATATTTTTGAGTGGAAAGTCACATGCTTTCAAAAAGGGTGGTACCGCGTGAACCTAAAATCACGTCCCTTTTGAAGAATGTGGCTTTTTTGTTTTTAAAAAAATTTGGAGGTACAGGCATGCAGCAAAATGAGCAATGGTCATCGAAGATAGGATTTATTTTAGCATCGGCCGGTTCGGCAATCGGACTTGGAGCTATCTGGAAGCTTCCTTATGTGACAGGAACAAGCGGAGGCGGGGCATTTATTTTATTATTTCTGTTATTTTCCCTTTTGATTGGTTTTCCGCTATTACTGGCCGAGTTTGTGGTTGGCCGCAGTACAGGTAAGGAGGCAATCTCGGCATACAAGGATATTGCTCCGGGAACTAAATGGCACTGGATTGGCTACCTTGGCGTATTCACGTGTTTTCTGCTTTTATCCTTCTATAGTGTAATAGGCGGGTGGATTCTGAAGTACATTGTATACGGAGTTACCGGGTCTATGAATGGTGCAGGCAATTATGAGGAGCTATTTGGCGCAGCCGTGTCAGACTCTGTATCTGTTGTAGCGGCACAGGGGATCTTTTTATTCATAACTGTTTTAGTGGTTGCAAAAGGCATCCAGAAGGGGATCGAGCAGGTCAGCAAAATTATGATGCCGGCTTTGTTTCTTTTATTTATTATTTTGATTGCACGATCCCTGACACTGGATAATGCGATGGAAGGCGTTTCGTTCTTTTTAAAGCCTGATTTTTCAAACCTAACCTCTGAAACCGTACTATATGCGATGGGCCAATCGTTTTTCTCTCTAAGTGTCGGGGTATCGGTTATGGTAACGTACAGCTCTTATCTATCTAAAAAAGAAAATCTGATGCAGCCTGCATTTTCTGTTGTCGGAATGAACTTATTTATATCAGTTCTGGCTGGACTGGCTATTTTCCCTGCTGTGTTCTCATTGGGCTTTGAGCCTGCTGCAGGTCCTGGCTTATTGTTCATTGTCCTGCCATCTGTTTTCGATCAGATTCTATTTGGGCGGGTGTTCCTGCTCCTCTTCCTTGCACTGTTTCTATTTGCAACCTTAACTTCCGCTTTTTCAATGCTTGAAATTGTGGTGGCTGCTCTGACGAATAAGAATGGAAGTGGCAGAACCCGTGCAGCCTGGCTGACAGGGCTGGCTATCTTTATCGTCGGGGTCCCGTCTGCATTATCTTTCAGCATCTTATCCGATATCTCAATTTACGGCAAAATCATCTTTGATGCTGCTGATTTCCTTGTCAGCAACATCCTGATGCCGGTTGGAGCTTTGCTGATCTCCATATTTGTGTCATACAAAATGAAGAAAGACCTGCTGAGAAGTGAATTGCTTCAGGGGTCAAAATCGCTGAATGGAGTCTTTTCTGCGTGGTATTTCCTTCTGCGCTATGTGGTTCCTCTGGTTATTATCATTGTATTCCTTGATTCACTGCAGATTATTTAATCAAAACGAGGGATGGCAGCTAACAGATGCCATCCCTCGTTTTATGTTACAGCCATCCCCGTTCATATTGCTTAGGAGGTTCGATTGCTGCGCCAAGTTCTTTTGCTGCTGTCCGCGGCCAATAAGGGTCTCTCAGCAATTCTCTGGCAATAAAGATTAAATCAGCCCGCTCGTTTTGGAGGATTTCTTCAGCCTGCAGGCCGGATGTAATAAGCCCGACTGCACCAGTCCGGATATTCGCACCTTCTTTAATGGTCTCAGAGAATTTGACCTGGTAGCCCGGGTAAGTATGTATTCTGGCCGGCACTACTGCTCCGGAGCTTACGTCAATTAGATCCACTCCCTGCTCCTTCATCCATTTTCCCATTTCTGCATAATCCCTTGAGGTCAACCCTTCATCATGATAATCATGGGCTGATACTCTGACAAATAAAGGTCCATCCCAAACGGCTTTAACGGCTTCAATGACTTCACCGAGTAAGCGATACCGGTTTTCAGCCGATCCTCCATACTCATCATTCCGTTTATTGCTTAGGGGTGAGAGAAACTCATTTATCAGATATCCGTGTGCCGCATGAATTTCAATTACTTCAAAGCCGGCTTTTTTCGCTCTTTCAGCGCCTTTTTTGAATGCCTGGACAGTTTCTGATACTTCTTCTTTTGTCATTTCTTTTGGTGTTTTCATTTTTTCATTAAAAGCAATAGCTGATGGAGCGAGAATTTCTCCTTCAACAGTCGCTTTTCTGCCGGCATGCGCCAGCTGTATCCCGGGTGAAGCACCGTGTTCTTTCATTAGCCCGGTTAATTCCTTCAGGCCTGCGATGTGATCATCACTCCATATTCCCAGATCCTGAGGAGAAATCCGGCCCTGTGGAGTCACAGCGGTTGCCTCCAGGATAATTAATCCGACCTGCCCGACAGCCCGGCTCGTATAATGAGTCCGGTGCCAGTTTTCAACCATTCCGTCTTCATTATGGCTTGAGTACATGCACATCGGTGCCATAACAATTCTGTTTTTAAAGGTGACTCCTTTAATTGTAAAAGGTGAAAAAAGCTTTGTTTCCATAGTTTCTGCCTCCTTATTTCGCTATCCTAAATATTAAGTATATCAGGCAGTTCCATAAATGAAAAAGAACATGCATTCAGGAAGGTGTGTTCTTTCAGCGTTTATTCCTCAGTTCGCTTAACTTATATAATGTACCTCTCCAGACTATGCCGCCCCGTACAAAGGTTAGGATGCTGGCGCGGATTATGGAATAAATAAACAGGAGAGCTGTAATTGGAAATACAGTAAACAGGAGCGGAGAAAATTTGGACATTCTTTTTGTAATGATTGTATAAACAGCTGCTAAAAAAAGAATGTTTGCAAGGCTCAGACTGAAAATCATTTTGTCTGTTGAAAAAACGGAGAAAAAGGGAAGCACCTGAGAAAGGAATGTGCCGGCAATTGCAAATAGCACCATGCTAATACGGTAATGAAGGCCAGCAAAAGTATTCTTTTCCAATCCTTTGAAGGCTTCTATTAAACTTTCATACCATTCAACTTCAATCAGGTCCATCGCCGTTGCAAATTTCTGCCTGAGGCCGTTCTGTTTGATTTTCATTCCAAGCATTAAATCATCATCAGGCCGCATTTTGATTGCCTTGTGTGTTCCGATTGCTTCATAGGAACGCCTGGACACCATGTTAAATGCCCCAATGCCAACTCCGCTCTTTGAACGTGGATTATTCGCCAGCCAGGGGCGTTTATAATAGGAGAAGCCGAAAAGAAAAAAAGCAATGAACGTGTTGAGCCAGAAACTCCTGCCCGTCAAGCTCGGTGCCGCCGTTAAATGATCAAGTTCATTCTTGCTGAAATAATGAACCGCCTTACTGAAGGCATCCTTTTTAAATAACACATCGGCATCTGTAAACAGAATTAATTCCCCTGATGATTCCCTATATCCTTTATAAAGAGCGTGGTTTTTTCCCAGCCATCCGCATGGGAGGGAATCAATATGAATACATTTAACCCTTGAATCATTTTTCTGAATATGGTCCATGATGCTTCCTGTGCTGTCGGCTGAACGGTCATTGACCAATATCCATTCAATCCGCTTATAGCTTTGCCGCAGCTGGGTTTCTAAGCTCTCCGCAAGCTTGGCTTCTTCATTCCTTGCCGCTGTAATAACAGAAAGAAGGGGGCCTTCAGTCATCGTATTGCTATCTTCAAGGCGGTCAAGGCTTTTTAGTCCCAGAACGGCATCAATTAGTACTGCAATCCATACAAGGAGGCTTGCGCTTAATAGAATAATGAGCATTTGCAGGTTTCTCATCCTTTTTTAGACGACGTTTTTTAGAGGAGGTGCTGTCAGCTAAATTTTCACTGTGCTGCTGAAGCTTTGGCCAAGCCGCCTCGATTGGGCTGTCGCTTCCTTGATGCATTCAATGAAAGCTTCCTGCACTCCGTTCGCTTCAAGCACTTTTACACCTGCTTCAGTGGTGCCGCCAGGGCTTGTTACTTCCTTCCTAAGCTGCTCGGGGTCCTTGGCTGATCGGGCCAGCATTTCGGCTGCCCCGATGAGTGTCTGGATGATGAATTCTTTCGCCATACCCTTTTCGAGCCCGATTTCTTCCGCGCTTTTTTCCATAGCTTCCGCAAGATAGTAAATATATGCCGGTCCGCTGCCTGACAGGCCTGTTACAGCATCCAGCTGTTTTTCCTCAACAAATGCTGATTTTCCCACTGTATTAAAAATGCCTCTTACTGCTTTCATCTGTTCTTTGGTCACTCTTTCATTAGCCGATAAGGCGCTTGCTGATTTTCCGACTGCTGCTGATGTATTTGGCATTGCTCTTACGACTGGCAGCTTTTTTTCTGCCAAAAGTTCAATGCTTTCGATCGAAACTCCGGCGAGTACGGAAATGATCAGCATGTCTTCCTGTAAATAAGGCTTTATGAGATTGATGGCTTCCTGAGCATCTTTTGGCTTCATCGCTAAAATAACAGCGTCAGCCCCGTTTAACAGTTCACTAAGATTATAAGTGGCCTGAACGCCATAGGCTTTTTGCAGGGATTGCAGCTTTTCCCTGCTGCATCTGTTTGTCACCCAAATATTGCTGCCGGTAATGAGCCGGCTTTCGACGATTCCTGATATTAACGCTTCTGCCATTGATCCTGCTCCTGCAATAGCTAATTTTTTCATTTGCTGTTATTCCTCCTTATTGTTGCTCTATTTACCGGCTGTTAAAAATAAAAAAGCCTTTCCATCCAGTAAAGGACGAAAAGACTTTGCTTCCGCGGTACCACCTTCATTGCCTTTTCTTTCTTCGTGCAGCATGCCTGCCGCAGCCGCTGTGTTTTTGAAAAGGCATCTCGATCCCGATAACGCCGGGGGTGCGTTTAGGTTTTCCTAACAGCTCATAAGGCAGGTTCAATGGTCAAGTGGACGGTGAAGCCTTTCAGCCGTTCGAGCTTCACTCTCTTTCGCCGTTTTCCATTTACTAATCTTATTCATCGCTATTTTTCTGCTGTACAGAAGTACAGCTTTGATTTGTGAAAATCAAATTTTAATTGTGATTATGCAAGAAGACACACTTATTTGTCAAGCGGTATTTTTCAAAAAATTATCAATATTACATAAAAATTATGTGAAAATAATGACAATTACTAAAAAGAACGGTACACTTATTTTTATATATGTAAATTTCTAAATTATGTTATTGAATTCCGTTAATATGTGCGTATGGCAAATGCTGATATTTTAAGGGGATAACAGAACAGTTTACTTAAAGGGAGCATGCCTGCGGAAGTATATAGAAAAACAGCTTTATTTTATTTAAATATAGTGATTTTAGGGGGATTGTAAAATGGCAAAATGGAAGGATGGTATTGCAAAGATTGTTATCCCGACACCTTTTCCTGTCGGCGACGTTAATGTATATGCAGTAAAAGGGGAAAAGCTGACTCTTGTCGATGCCGGGCCTAAAACGGATGAAGCATGGGAAGCTTTAAAATCCCAGCTTAAAGAGCTGAATTTAACTCCCGGTGATTTTGAACAGGTTGTTCTCACGCATCATCATCCCGATCATGCCGGACTGCTTGACTTTTTCCCGGACAATCTTGATGTGTTCGGGCACCCGTTTAACCAAAGGTGGCTGTCCCGTACTGACGAATTTCTAAAATTTCATGATGAGTTTTACATAAAACTGTTTAACGAATTTGGAATTCCTGAAAGGTATGCTTCCTTTATTAACAAAATGAAAAAGACTTTGCGCTATTCCTGCAATCGTACCCTGACAGGAGAGCTGAAGGAAGGCAGCCAGCCTGAAGGGCTTAACGGTTGGACGGTAACGGAGACCCCCGGGCATGCACAGAGCCATATAGGTTTATTCAGGGAGAAAGATGGTGTATTCCTTGGAGGAGACCATTTGCTTGCACACATTTCACCTAACCCTATCCTGGAGCCGCCGCTTCCCGGCAATGCGGAAAGGCCGAAGCCGCAGCTTCAGTATAACGAGTCTCTGAAAAAACTGCGGCAGCTGCCGATATCCCTTTTTTATTCCGGACATGGGGAGGATATTACAAATGTGAATGGGTTAATAAGCGAAAGGCTTGGCCGCCAGCATGAGCGGGCAATGAAAGTAAAGGCATGGCTCGAGTCCGAATCGCTCACTGTTTTTGAGGTGTGCCGCCGCCTTTTTCCGAAGGTTTATGAGAAGGAGCTTTCCCTGACCATTTCTGAAACAATCGCACAGCTTGACTATTTGCATTCAATAGGAGAGATTTATATAAATAAAGAGGATGAAGCATTCTTGTATTCCGCATCAAAAGAGGTGGTTTGATTGTCAGACCGATTAAAAAATAAAAATGTGATTATCACCGGTGCATCAGGCGGAATTGGGGCCCAAATGGCCGTCCTTTGTGCCGAAAGGGGAGCAAATCTTGTCCTTCTTGCCCGCAGCCTTGACAAATTGCAGGAGCTGCAGGCAGACTTGCGGAAGCGCTTTTCAGTCGATGTACATGTGTATAAGCTTGATGTTTCAGACACTGACAAAGTTTCGGCTGTTTTTTCAGAGATCATTGCCCGGTCTGGTCACATAGATGTGCTTGTGAATAACGCCGGCTTCGGTGTTTTCCGCGAGGCGCATGAAGCAAAAGTTGAAGAAATAAAGGGAATGTTTGATGTAAACGTTGTTGGCTTAATGGCCTGCACGAGCATGGTGCTCCCAGTGATGAGGAAACAGAGGAGCGGCCATATTATTAATATCGCTTCACAGGCCGGCAAAATGGCCACACCGAAATCGAGTGTCTATTCCGCAACCAAGCATGCGGTTCTTGGCTATACAAACAGCCTTCGGATGGAGCTTGCTGACAGCAATGTATTTGTGACTGCAGTTAACCCCGGACCGATTGAAACCAATTTCTTTACGATTGCAGATGAAAGGGGCACATACGTGAAAAATGTCAGCAAATTTATGCTTAAGCCTGAATACGTGGCCCGCAAGGTAGTCAATGCCATGCTCCGACCGGTCAGGGAAATCAACCTTCCGCGGTGGATGAATGCGGGGAGCATCATCTATGCCCTTTTTCCGGGCTTGTTCGAAAAAATTGGAAAGCGCGCATTCAATCAAAAATAAGAAGCTAGAAGCTGCAGCCCAATGCCTGCAGCTTCTTTTGTTTTTGGCTGGTGAGGCGTCTATCCCGGGAGAAAGAACCACTTTTAAGAAAAACCGCGTAAAATTTCCATTGAAACCGAACGCATATTCGCTTAATATAATGGGTATACATATACAGAACGGATGTTCCTGTAATATTTTTGGGTTCAGAGGGGCTATGCAGCATAGAAGCTGATAAGCAGAGCCTTATGTTTTTTTGAAGGAGGATGTCGAAGTCATGATTGATTACAGCTCAATGCCGAACGATCAAATTTTGTGTGTTGATATGAAGAGCTTTTATGCAAGCTGTTCTGCTGTCATGCTTGGTCTGGATCCTCTTGACTGCTATCTTGTAATTGCAGGGAATGTGGAACGGAAGGGGAGCGTTGTTCTGGCGGCCTCTCCGCGAATGAAAAAAGAGTTTGGAATAAAGACAGGGTCCCGTCTTTTTGAGGTCCCCCAAGATCCGCGCATTAGAATTGAGGAGCCGAAAATGGCGACTTATTTAAGAATCTCCACTGAAATCACCAGGGTGTTTAACCGTTATGTCCCCAAGGAGGCCATCCATACGTACAGTGTCGATGAAAGCTTTATAAAAGTAGACGGCGCAGTGCATCTCTGGGGTAATGCCCAGACGATTGCCTGGAAAATAAAAGATGATATTGAACGGGAATTTCAGCTTCCCTGTGCCATAGGAATAGGGCCTAATTTACTAATGTCAAAGCTCTGCCTGGATCTTGAGGCGAAAAAAAGGGGAGTTGCACAATGGACGTATGGAGATGTAAAAACAAAGCTGTGGAATATATCCCCGTTACGGGAAATGTGGGGCATCGGCCGCCGTGTTGAAAAGACATTGAATGGAATGGGGGTTTTTACAGTCGGCCAGCTTGCCCGCTATGATCTGGCTAAGCTCGAGAAGAAGTTTGGGATTATGGGCAATCAGCTCTATCACCACGCATGGGGGATTGATTTGTCGGAAATAGGCGCGCCGATCATGGCAGGACAGATCAGCTTCGGTAAAAGCCAGATATTACTGAGGGATTACAAAGAGGAAAAGGAAATTAAGCATGTGGTCCTTGAGATGTGTGAAGAAGTGGCAAGAAGGGCCCGCAGCCACCGCAAAGCCGGCAGAACCATCAGCTTTGGCCTTGGCTACAGCCAGGATGAATTCGGAGGGGGTTTTTACCGCTCCAGGACCGTTGATCAGCCAACCAATATTACGATGGATCTTTATCGGGTCTGCCTCGAGCTTTTTGACGAGAATTATGAGGGGAAAACAGTACGGCAGATTTCCATTTCCCTCGGCAATATTACGGATGATAGCGAAATGCAGCTGAGTCTGTTCGACTTGGATGGCTGGAAAAAAGGGAGCTCGGCTATACTGTCGACCGGATCCGCTCCAAGTTTGGAGGAGGAGCTCTGCTGAGAGCCGTTTCTTATACAGGTGCAGGAACCGCCAAACACCGTGCGACATTGGTTGGCGGCCATAAAATGTAAAAGGGGGGTCAGCTTATGATTCGCGATCGGGGCAGAATTAAATGGACTTCCATGATGCTGCCGGAACATGTAAAGCTCTTAAGAGACTGGGCAAAGGAAGACACATACGAGCAAAAGCGGGAATTGGATGAGCAGAAGCTTGAATATATGAATGAAATTCTTTCAGAGGCAATGGAATTTCAAAAGAACGTCACACTTACACATTACAGGGGCAGAAATTATGAACTGGTCATCGGGAGCATCCATTATTGGGATGACCTTGGCCAAAAGCTTCATATTGTTGATCGGTTTGAGGATATTCACCGTATCTCCATTAATGATATAGCGGATGCCCGGTTTACGGAAGAATAGTGCTGTCTGAACTGGATGAATTCAAGAAAAAAAATGAAAAAAAAAACGGGGATGACTGTCCCCGTTTTCCACCCTTATTGCTTGTCATCGGAGGTTTTCTCCGCGCGGACACAGGATTGGAAAGTTCCTTTATGAGTGCCATCACAAAATGGGATTTTCAAGGATCTCCCGCAGCGGCAAAGGGAAAAGGTTTTTTTTGTTTCGAATTTATTGCCATCCATATCAATTAACTCTACATCACCTGTTACACGCAGCGATCCATTATCCATTACTTTAATCTGCGCCTTGGACATATCCAATCATCCTTTCTAAAAAACTTTATTTGGCGGCTCAATGGCAGCTGTCTCTTTCAGAAGCATGTTATGCCTATCTGTGTTAAAATCAGCATATGCAAAGGGGAGGTAGTTTTACAACATGGAAATAACATTAACTGAATTGGCGGCAGAAAAATTATCGGGACGGATTGCCGGCAAAGATGGATTTATAAAACTAAAGTATGATATAGACGGATGCGGCTGTGTGGTAAGCGGAGTGGCGGCACTCTGGCTTGTTGAAGAGCTTGATGAAGATGACAGGGAAATCCAAACAAACACCGGCAGCATATATGTGGAAAAATCCAAGGAAGTATTTTTGGATGAAAATTTAACGATAGACTTTTCAGAGAAGGCAAATTGCTTTCAGTTAAAAAGCCCGAATCAGTATTTAAACCCAAGAATGAGCTTTATTGATAAAACAAAATAAAATGAAGCAGGCGGCCGCTGAAGGAAGGCGGTCTTTTTAATAGGCTGCATAGGTAAAAATACCCTTCCAAAATTTTGGAAAATAAGGTTTTAATATATTAGTAAAAGGTTAGATAACAAGATGTTTGTCATTATGGGTGAAGAGAGTGCTGATTGGGGGAGATTCGAATGAAGTGGAAGTTACTTTTTCTGGCGGCAGCTTTCCTGATTTTGTCGGGGTGCAGTACAGCAACAATGGGCCAGGCGATTGATGATGGAATTCCATTCAATGTAAAAGAAGTCTTACATAAAGAAAAAGTAAAAGATGGAGTCATACTGCTGTATTTAACGCAGCAGAATGATGGGCAAAATGAGGTCGAAGCCATGGCGGCTGCCTATTTGAAGGGCAGTGACAAAAAAGGCTGGAAAAATGAAGGACATAACCATTGGGAGCATTATGAGAATGAACATATGACCGTTTATACAGATACTTTTTATGATTACGATAACGAAGGTAGATTAGAAAACAGATTACCGATTATTTTTGGTGAGATTCAGAGCGGGGATATTAAAAAAGTAGAGGTAGCCGGCACGGAAGAGAAATTTGAAGAAGCAGCTATTATTAAAAAAGAAAAAAAACGCTATTATTTTAAAATGGGAGACTTTCATACTGCCAAAGGGCTATCGGCAGATGGCAAGGAAATCATAAAGAAAAAGAAAAATTAGAGAATCTAATATGAAGCAGCTGGCTTGCACTGAAGCCAGCTGCTTCTATTGTGATAAAGTATCTTTGCTGCTGACATACTGCTCCAAAAACTCATCAATTACTTTTTCATAATCCTCTCTGTTTTCGTTAAAGGATTGGGCATGGATCCCATTGGCAGCAAGGTAAAGTTTTTTAGGGCCTTTTTTCTTTTCATACAAAGCTTCGGACATGGTCGGTAAAATAAAATCATCTTTTTCGCTGTGGATAAACAGGATGGGCTTCTTTATATTTTCAATAACAGAAATAGGAGAAACGTCCGCAATGGAATATTTCTCCCGCATTCGCAGGAATAGATCGGCAACAGGCAAAAAGAGTTTCGCGGGCAGCTTCATCTCGGTTTTTAAACGGTAAGTCAGCTGCTCCTTAAAATCAGAAAAAGGGCAATCGGCAATGTAAAAGTCGGCACCGTCTTCAAGCATTCCCGCATAAAGGAGCATGGTGGCAGCCCCCATGCTTTCACCATGAATGCCGATCTCAATATCAGGCCCTTTTTCGGCTTTAAGCCAATCAACAATCGCTTTTAGATCAAACTTTTCATAATGCCCGTAGCTTGTCGTCTTCCCCCGGATTCTCCGTGGCGGCGATGATCATAGATTACAGCGTTAAACCCCCGTTCCAGGAAGAGGTTCATATATTTAATCGAATTCATTTTGTTTTCCGTAACCCCGTGAGAAATAATGATATAGCGGCTGTTTTTATGGGGTTCGGCAGCCACGGCTTTTAAGTTATAGCCAAATGGAGAAGGAATAAGCACTTCTCTTTTCGGGAGGTTTTCATACTTGATCAGATCAAGCCTGCCTGACTCCTTCTCCCTTTCTAAAATAAAGTCATCTTCCTTCTTTTTCATAAACATAAGCCTATTTGTAAAATAGACGCCGAGTGATGCAAGAAAGAGAACGATGGAAAATATATAGCGCAAAAACCTTCTCAAACCCATCCCTCCATCTTTTTTCTTTATTTTACCATTATGGCTAAAATTAAAACAGAGATGTGAGCCGGGACAAAATGAAATATTATGAAGGACTTGCGACACAAAAAAAGCCGCACTGCGGCGGCTTATTGCTGTGCGTTTTGGCTTTTAGCTGGAGGAATCGGCAGTTTGAGCATTTAGCCTGAAATACGTGCTTTCAATCGGCCTGGAAAGATGAGGCTGAACAATTTTTACAGCTTCCATTAATTGATCCAGATTAACATTGGTTTCAATTCCCATGCGCTCAAGCATATAAACAACATCTTCTGTTGCAGCGTTGCCTGCAGCTCCAGGGGCGAATGGGCATCCGCCAAGTCCGCCGGCGGATGTGTCAAACCGGTCAACACCTGCCTGCAGGGCTGCAAAAATATTTGTAAGGGCCATTTTTCTTGTGTCGTGGAAGTGTGCAGTGATAAGGGTATTAGGAAACTCTGCTTTCAAACGGGAAAATAGCCCATATGATTCATGGGGAGCAGCCATCCCAATCGTATCTGCCACGCTTAATTCATCAGCTCCTGCCTCTGTAAATTGACGGCATAGCCTAACTGTATCTTCAGGATTGATGGCTCCTTCATACGGACAATAAAATGCCGTAGAGATGCAGGCGCGGACAAAGTAGCCTTTCTCCTTCAGTTCTCCGATAATCGGTTTTAGTTCATCCATGCTTTCCGGAGTGGTTTTATTGATGTTTTTCTTATTAAATGTATTGCTGACACCGACGAAAACGGCAACAGCCCGGCAATCAGTCATATATACTCTGTCAATGCCCTTGCGGTTCGGGGCAAGCACGATATCCCTTGTATCTGCACCAAGGCAATCTGCCGTAATTTCAGCTGCATCCCCCATTTGCGGAACCCATTTAGGAGACACAAAAGAAGTAAGCTCCAATTCTGTTAATCCTGCATTTTTTAAGCTTTTAATAAAATCTTTCTTAACCTCAGTCGGTACAAACGACTTTTCATTTTGCAGTCCATCCCGTGGCCCCACTTCAATAATTGTTACTTTATCTGGAAATGCAAGCGTCATATTTTCCTCTCCCGTTTCATAATTTAATTTTTGGTAAGCGTTTTCTCAAAGTTCTTAAATTTATTGTATTAGGAAAGTATTTTCGATTGCAAGAATAATAGAAATTTTGACAAAATAAAAGGAATTTTGATATTCCTCAACGAATATAAGCAAAGAGATGTTTTGAAAGGATGAGAGAGATGTCACAAACAGAAGTCGTAATAGTCAGCGCTGTCCGGACAGCAATCGGCAGTTTCAATGGAAGTCTTAAAGATGTATCAGCACCAGAGCTTGGGGCGATAGCGATAAAAGGCGCTCTTGAAAAAGCAGGTGTAACACCGGACCAAATAGATGAAGTAATCCTGGGGAATGTCCTGCAGGCAGGCCTGGGCCAAAACACAGCAAGGCAGGCAGCTCTTAAAGCGGGTCTTCCTGAAAGCGTTTCCGCGATGACAATTAATAAAGTTTGCGGTTCAGGGCTGAAGGCGGTCCATTTAGCAGCACAGGCCATTTTAGCCGGTGATGCCGAAGCTGTGATTGCAGGCGGCATGGAAAATATGAGCCAGGCGCCTTACATACTGAAAAATGCAAGAAATGGCTTTAAAATGGGAGACCAAAAACTTATAGATTCGATGATTTCAGACGGTCTCTGGTGTGCTTTTAATGATTACCATATGGGAGTTACGGCTGAAAATCTTTGTTCGAAATATGAGCTGAGCAGGGAAGAACAGGACAAATTTGCCGCAGACAGCCAGGAAAAGGCGGCAAAGGCAATTGAAGAAGGAAAATTCAAAGATGAAATCGTTCCGGTGGAAATTCCTCAGCGAAAAGGGGATCCGGTCGTTTTTGATACAGACGAGTATCCGAAAAAGGGACAACTGCTGAAAAGCTCGCAGGCCTGCGTCCGGCGTTTAAGAAAGATGGAAGCGTAACAGCCGGAAATGCGTCAGGGATTAATGACGGTGCGGCTGTATTGCTGGTTATGAGCAGAAAGAGAGCAGATGAACTGGGGCTTAAACCATTAGTGACGATTAAAGGAAATGCAAGTGCGGGTGTTGATCCAAGCATTATGGGCATTGGTCCTGTTGCTGCCGTAAAAAAAGCGCTTGAAAAGGCATCTGTCTCTATGGATGAATTGGAGCTTATTGAAGCAAACGAGGCATTTGCAGCCCAGTCGCTGGCAGTTGACAGGGAGCTTCGTTTTAACAAGGAGATTCTGAATGTTAATGGCGGGGCCATTGCACTCGGACATCCGATCGGCGCAAGCGGAGCACGAATCCTCGTAACTCTTATTCATGAGATGCAAAAAAGACAGGCAAAGAAAGGCCTTGCAACTCTATGCATTGGCGGAGGCCAAGGGGTAGCTACAGTGGTGGAGCTTGCATAAGTTGCTTCTGATAAAAGTTAGTAAATAAGTATTTTTTTTATGAAAGGAGCGATTGAAGTGAAGAAAATTTGTACTTCCTTCAGTGAAGCGGTTCAGGAAATTCACGATGGTGCTGTCCTTATGGTTGGCGGTTTCGGTCTGTGCGGAATTCCGGAAAACCTTATTCTGGCTTTAGTTGAAAAAGGGGTTGAGGATCTGACAGTCATTTCGAATAACTGCGGGGTTGACGATTGGGGACTTGGACTGCTTTTAAAAAATAAACAAATTAAGAAAATGGTTGGCTCATATGTTGGGGAAAATAAAGAGTTTGAAAGACAGGTTCTCTCAGGGGAAATTGAAGTAGAGCTGCTTCCTCAAGGAACACTGGCAGAAAAAATCCGTGCAGGCGGTGCCGGCATTCCCGCTTTCTACACGCCGGCTGGAGTAGGGACCCCTATTGCAGAGGGGAAAGAGACGAAGGTGTTTGAAGGGAAGGAATATCTCCTTGAAGAAGCGCTGAAAGCAGACTTCAGCCTTGTGAGGGCATGGAAAGGCGATAAGATGGGCAATCTAGTTTATCACAAAACAGCCCGAAACTTCAATCCGATGATTGCAGCAGCCGGCAAAGTGACAATTGCAGAAGTGGAAACGCTTTATGAGATTGGTGAACTGGATCCGAATTATATTCATACCCCAAGCATCTATGTTCAATCACTGATTGAAGGGAAACAGGAGAAGCGCATTGAAAGACTGACGGTGAAGAAATAAATACCAGTGACGGAAGGAGAGGGTGTCATGAGTAACGATAAAGCGGCAGTACGCGAAAAAATTGCCAGACGGGCCGAAAAAGAAATTGAAAATGGCTTTTACGTGAACTTGGGAATCGGTATGCCAACATTGGTTGCCAATTATATTTCTGATAATAAGGAAGTGGTCCTGCAATCTGAAAATGGATTACTGGGCATCGGCCCGTATCCTGCAGAAAGTGAAGTTGATCCGGATTTGATTAATGCAGGTAAAGAAACAGTTACAGCCATCCCGGGATCATCTTATTTTGATAGTGCTGAATCTTTTGCAATGATCAGAGGAGGCCATGTGAATATTGCCATTCTCGGCGGTATGGAAGTCTCTGAAAATGGAGATCTTGCCAACTGGATGATTCCCGGAAAAATGATCAAGGGAATGGGCGGTGCAATGGATCTGGTTCATGGCGCAAATAAAATCATTGTCATTATGGATCACACTAATAAAAATGGCGAATCAAAAATTCTTAAAGAATGCAGTCTGCCTTTAACAGGTAAAAGCGTCGTTGACCGCATTATAACTGAGCGGGCAGTCATCGATGTCACCGAGTCCGGTTTAAAGCTTGTTGAAGTAGCTAAAGGCTTTACAATCGAGGACATTATCAATTCGACAGAACCCCAATTGCAGGTTGATGAAAACGTTGTAACAGAAGCATACTAATACATCTGAAAAGTACAGCTGCATGCTGTGCTTTTCATTATTTTCATCCTAAAGAAAAGAGGAGAAAAAATGAGTTTTTCCTTTAAAGGAATTGACCATATCCAGCTGGCAGCTCCGAAAGGCTGCGAGGAGGAAGCCAGAAAATTTTACGGTGAACAGCTTGGCCTGAAGGAAATTCCCAAGCCTGGAAATCTTCAAAAGCGGGGAGGCTGCTGGTTTATTTGCGGAAATCAGGAAATTCATATCGGGGTGCAGGAGGGCTTCCTTCCTGCCAAAAAAGCCCACCCTGGACTTATTGTGGAAAACCTGGAAGTCTTGAGAAGCAGTCTTCAAGAGCAGAAAATAACAATAAAGGAAGAACCTCCGATA
Organism: Cytobacillus firmus; assembly: GCF_023612095.1. Taxonomy (GTDB): domain Bacteria; phylum Bacillota; class Bacilli; order Bacillales; family Cytobacillaceae; genus Cytobacillus. The sequence continues at coordinate 1,457,527 of NZ_CP086235.1, forward strand.
GAAGGAAGAGAGAGATTCTTTGTAGATGATCCATTCGGAAACAGAATTGAGTTTCTGGAGTTTTACCATAAAGAGTGATTAAGCCTTTTCCTTCATGAACAATAAAATATGCTATAATAAATGGCAAAATCAGTTGATGAGGGGATTATATGAAAAAGAAAAAACACCATTCCCAGCCTAAGAAAGACGACAAACCAGTCACGCTAGGCGACATGCTGAACCAGGACCTGGTGGAGCAGCTGAAAGGGAAAAAGCAGGAATTAAAGGTTGCTGAAGATAAACAGAAGGAAGAAGAAGAGCGCAGAAAAAGAGAGGAAAGAAGACTGCGCGAAAAAAATAAAAGTTTTGAAGAACTGCTTGGAGAAAGCGATCTTAACTGGAAAGAATACAAATAACATTAAAAGAAGGGGCCGACTTTTCCGTCAGCCCCTTCCTTGCTTAAATTATAGACTTTCTATCATCTATGCTGCTCATATTTATTTAGCTTTGCAATAGATTTAATGATAGCCAATTCATCTTCGTTGAGAGGAATGGCTCTTGCTGCTTCTGCATTGGCTCTTACTTGATCAGCCCGGCTGGCACCTGCTGTAATAGAAGCGACTGCCGGGTCCGCGAGATTATACTGAAATGCTATCTCATTCATAGTACGCCCATCTGAAATTTTTTCCCGTATACTGGTGAGCGTTTTTTCCAATTCAGCATAGCTGTAATCCAAATAGCCTTTCTCTTTTATCGATTCTGATGCTTTGTCCAGCATTTTGTCGCTGAGCAGCCCTTTGGCCAGCGGTCCTCTAGTAACAGCACTGATGCCTTTTTGATTTAGAAGAGGCAGCGATTCCTCTTCAGGACGCCGATCTAAAATGCTATATTGCATCATGACAGAAACAATGGATGATTTTGATGTAAATTCTCGGATTACATTTGGACGAATGGAGGAAATGCCATATTGGCGGATGTATCCTTCTTCCTTTAGTTCCTCAAATGCTTCAATGGTTTCAACAATCGGATCTTCGATCGTGCCGCCGTGAAGCTGATATAAATCGATATAGTCCGTAGCCAGTCTTTTTAAGCTGTCTTTTACAGCTTCTTTGATATGGCGTTTAGAGGGATCCCAGCTCCAGCCGTCTTTATTTTTATTCCAGCGGTTACCGGCTTTGGTTGCAATGATCACCTGTTCGCGGACATTCTTTAAGGATTGCCCGACAAGCTTTTCATTTTCGCCAAAGTCGTATAAATCAGCTGTATCAAAAAAATTGATTCCTTCTTCAAGGGCCGCTTCTATAATTTCCTGAGCCTGGGACGGGCTGGTGCCAATTGACATGCAGCCCAGGCCAAGCTCACTTACGTACAAGTCTGAGTTTCCAAGTCTTCTCTTCTTCAAGTACTCACCTCATTTGAATATTTTCTTTAATTGTACATAAACAAATGAGGCATACTCAAATTTAGTGGCTTATCATTTTTTGATGTTATGAGATTCAACCCAGTCTTTTACAAGAACATACTGCCTGCTGTATTGTTTTAGTTTCTCACGGACTTCCCAGGCTTTACCGGCCAGAATAACTCCCCTATCATGGACATACACCTTCATGCCATACTCCCCCTCATCAAGTATGATAAAATGTATGAGCAATCATTACCGGAATAGAACAGGAGTGACTGAAAACAATGAGCCGCCTAGAAGAAAAAACAATTAAGACGGAAAAAATTTTCACAGGTAAAGTCATCAGCCTGCAGGTGGAAGATGTTGAACTGCCGAATGGCAAAACATCGAAGCGGGAAATTATCAAACATCCCGGAGCAGTAGCTGTATTGGCAGTAACAGAAGATAATAAAATAGTGATGGTTGAACAATATCGAAAAGCGCTGGATAAGATTATTGCTGAAATTCCTGCCGGAAAGCTTGAAACAGGAGAAGAACCCAGCGTGTGTGCAGAAAGGGAACTGGAAGAAGAAACGGGGTATGGCTGCACGGAAATGGAATGGCTGATCTCATTCTACACTTCTCCCGGATTTGCCGATGAGCTCGTACATTTATATATAGCAAAGGGCCTTAAGAAAAAAGAAAATGCCGCATCGCCTGATGAAGATGAATTTGTGAACCTTTTGGAGGTAACCCTGGAGGAAGCAATATCCCTGCTTGGGGAGCAAAAGGTTTATGATGCGAAAACAGCTTATGCAATCCAATATCTGCAGCTTCAAGAGGCGCTGAAAAAATAGTATGAAGCGCTTTTTTGCTGATCTTCATATCCATATTGGACGCACGTTTACGGGAAAGCCAGTTAAAATAACAGGCGCTAAATCCCTTACCTTCACTAATATCATCAGGCATGCCCGCAATGCAAAGGGGCTTGATATCATTGGCATTATTGACTGTCATTCTCCTGAAGTCATACTTGAAATCGAGGACTTGGCCCAAAAAGGCCTTATAACCGAGCATAAGGACGGGGGACTTCAATACGGAGATTTGACGATAATTCCCGGGTCGGAGCTTGAAATTTATGATGATTCCTGCAAAGGCCCTATCCATGTCCTTTGCTACTTTCCAACCCTATCCGCAATGAAGGATTTCTCTGCCTGGCTGACAGGGTATTTGAAGAACATAACATTAAGCTCTCAAAGAATTTATGCCTCAGGCAGAATGCTGCAGGAAAAAGTGAAGGAACTGGATGGGCTTTTTATTCCTGCCCATGTTTTTACCCCATTTAAAAGCCTATTCGGAAAAGGCGTAGAGCGGTCGCTGTCAGAGGTTTTTGATCCTGATTTAATTGATGCAATTGAGCTGGGGCTTAGTGCAGATACTATGATGGCTGATCAAATAGCTGAACTCCACAGATATACATTCTTAACTAATTCAGATGCCCATTCACTAAAAAAGATCGCCAGAGAATATCAGGTTCTGGAAATGGAAGCACCTACATTTGCTGAACTGCACAAGGCTTTGGCCGAAAAAGAAAAATGCAGGGTTAAAGCCAATTACGGCCTGGATCCTCTGCTCGGAAAATACCATCAGACTGTTTGTTCTGAATGTTTCGGCCCCTTTGATGAAGAGAAGGGTAAATGCCGGAATTGCAGTCACCACAAATTTATCAGAGGCGTGGCTGACCGGATCTCTGAACTAAAATCTTCCGGAGGATTGCCCGTTGCACGGCCGCCTTATATTCATCAGGTCCCTCTTGAGTTCATACCAGGGTTAGGCCCGAAAATGCTCGAGAAGCTCCTGAATCATTTCGGAACTGAAATGGCCATTCTTCATGATGTACCTTTCTCAGAAATCAGTAAAGTAATTCCTGAGAAAACAGCCATGCTTATTGGAAAAGCCCGTGAAGGAAAGCTAAACCTCCAGGCAGGGGGCGGAGGCAAGTACGGCAGAATTGTTGATTCATAAAAAATAGAGCCATTGAGGCTCTATTTTTTTAGCTGCTTACTTTAGCATAAACACAAGTATCTCTAAGCTCTTTTCCGTCTGCGCTTAGACTGTCATTAATCAGGACTCCTTCAAGGGTGTACCCCAGCTTTTCGGGAATTCTCCGGCTGTTAATGTTTTTCGGATCACATCTGATTTCCACTCTGTTTGCTTGAAAATGCTCAAAGGCAAACTTTGTCAAGCCTGCGGCTGCTTCAGAAATATAGCCGTTCCTCCGAAACCTCACATCTCCCCAATAGCCAATCTCAAATTTGCGGACATTCCAATCTATGCGATGCAGGCCAGTAGAGCCGACAAATACATCGTCTTCTTTCCTATAAATATGGATACGAAAATCTTCTCTTTGAATAAACTTGGCATAGGAATTGCGGATACCTGACTCAACTTCATCAGCTGATTGTTCATTCTGTGCAAAAGGAAGCCATTTTTTAAGCTCGGCAGCTGAAGCTGACACAGCTTCATGAACAGTTTTTCCGTCTCCGGGCAAGGCGGGCCTCATATAAAGTCTTTCTGTTTCAATTCTTTCTGGAAAACCTATTAAAATGGGATCCATTTTCTCCAGTGCCCCCAATGATAATTTAAATAATTTTGAAAATTATAGCAAAAACATAGGGAGTATTCAAGAACTTTTTTCACTCTTGTGAGCAGCGCAATTCTTTGTCATACAATTCCGGGACAGGCATACAATTTAATATCCAATTTGTTTTGTCTTAGGAGGAAGAGCAATGAAGAAAAAAATGTACCAGAACGCCGCCGCAGCCCACTTTCGCGAACATTCCTCAATTTATTTATTTGTTATTGTCTTATTTCTGATGGGTGTCATTTTTGGAGCTATAGTTGTAAATAGCTTGAGTTTTACACAAAAAGAAGATTTATTTTATTATCTTTCTCAGTTTTTTGGACAAGTATCAGATGGACATATTGCAGCAGCGGATGAATTATTCAAACAAAGCTTTTTCCATAATACAAAATTTATAGGATTAATGTGGATTTTGGGAATTTCCATAATTGGACTGCCAGTCATTCTGATTCTGTTATTTATGAAAGGCATGGTGGTTGGCTTTACAGTTGGCTTTCTCGTTAACCGAATGGGATGGGAAGGATTTTTGCTTTCCTTCGTATCGGTCCTCCCCCAGAACCTGATCATCATACCTATCTTTATCATCGCTGCAACACTGGCTGTGTCTTTCTCTTTAAAAATGATTAGAAGACAATTTATGAAGAAAGCCGGACAGCCCATGATGCCCCTTTTCGGAAGATATATGATTGCTTTTGCGGTGGCCATTCTCTTTCTAATCGCTGCAGCTGGGGTAGAGGCATTTATCTCGCCTGTTTTAATGAAGTCTGTTGTTAGTTCAATCCAATCCTGATAAAAATCATGCTAAAGGCAGAGCGGCTGGCTCTGCCTTTTTGCTATACGGGAAAAGGATAAAAATTATAATATAGGGTACATATAAAGAGGTTTAAAACAGTTTTAGAGATTATTATAATTATTATTATATTAAATTAATTATCGTTTGTTATTTATAATTATTTTATTTTGAATGTGAACTTATTTCTGTTATAATGAGAATGTTAGTGGCGAGGGAGGGACTTTCGGTATGGAAAGCAGAATTGAAAGAATCAAAAAACAGTTGCATTCATCCAGCTATAAACTAACACCACAGCGAGAGGCAACAGTTCGCGTCCTGTTAGAACACGAAGAGGATCATTTAAGTGCGGAAGATGTCTACCTCCTAGTAAAAGAGAAATCGCCTGAGATAGGCTTGGCAACTGTATATAGAACACTTGAATTGCTGACTGAATTAAAAATTGTCGATAAAATCAACTTCGGTGATGGAGTTTCCCGCTATGACCTGCGTCAGGAAGGGGCAGCCCATTTTCACCACCATTTAGTCTGTATTGAGTGCGGAGCTGTTGATGAAATACAGGAAGATTTGCTTGAAGACGTAGAGGAAGTGGTTGAACGCCGCTGGAACTTTAAAATAAAAGATCACCGCCTAACGTTCCATGGCATTTGTTACCGCTGCCAGGATAAACAAACAGAAACCGAAACCGAAGCAGATGAAAATTAATAGTTTCTTGACAAAGCTTATTCTACATTAGGATAGGCTTTTTATTTTGAGCTGTTTTCTAAAGGGCAAGTGCCCTGAAGAAACACCATTTATGCAAATTCAGGTATAATTCTTGTCCAAAATGGCATACCTTTTAATAATAGAAAGCTGAATATCTTTCTTTTAATTAAAAGTTATGGAGGACCACACATGAAATCCTGGCTGGGCATGGCTTTTCAGACCATAAAAGTATTTGTGATTTTTACCGGATGCACAATCCTTTTTTATTATGGTATTATGTGGTTAAATGAAGAATACCAGGATTATCACCGCTATGACGAACCAAGGGGAGCGGCTGTTAAGGTGTCAGCGAGCGGAACTGATGAAGATAGGAGCTTGCTGGACCGGTTAATTCTTTTCTACTTAAACGGGGAGTAATGCTATCATATGGATGATCAGTTAAAAGACTTTATTCATTATTTACTTGTAGAAAAAGGCCTCGCCAAAAATACAATTATCTCTTATGAAAGAGATTTGAAAAGTTATCTGAAATATCTAAAGTCGGAAGAGAAGCTTGCAAGCCTGGAGAATGTGCAGCGCATGCAAATTGTCCAATTTCTCGGCTTATTAAAAAAACAGGGCAAATCCTCAAAAACTCTAGCCCGGCATATAGCCTCCATAAGGGCCTTTCACCAATTTCTGCTCCGCGAAAAAGCAGTTGGCCATGATCCTTCTGTCCATATAGAAACACCGCAAATGGAACGTTCGCTTCCAAAAGTATTAAACATGCAGGAAGTGGAAACTTTATTGGATCTTCCGGAAATTAAGGATCACTTTGGTCTGCGGGATAAAGCCATGCTTGAACTGTTATATGCTACAGGCATTCGCGTAAGTGAACTGATAGGCCTGAACTCAGGTGATGTTCATTTAACGATGGGCTTTGTAAGATGTATTGGCAAAGGGAACAAGGAACGGATTGTGCCTATTGGCAAAACAGCTTCTGAAGCGCTTGAAAGGTATTTAACTGAAGGAAGAGGCAAGTTCGTTTCTAAAAAGCATAGGGATGAAGCATTATTTTTAAATCATCACGGCAGACGTCTTTCGAGACAGGGATTCTGGAAAATACTGAAGCGGCTGGCCCAGGAGGCAGGGATCGAGAAGGAGCTGACTCCACATACGCTGAGGCACTCATTCGCCACTCATCTGCTGGAAAATGGGGCAGATTTGCGGGCTGTCCAGGAAATGCTTGGACATGCCGATATTTCCACTACGCAAATCTATACGCATGTAACCAAAACACGGCTTAAAGATGTGTATAGTCAATACCATCCGCGTGCTTAATATAGAAAAAAATCAAATGTCATAAAGCTGCCATAAAAATAGGCAGCTTTTTCTTGTCATTTTACCTGTTTATTAGGTAAAATATAGATGTCAGACTTCTGACGAATGAAAGGGTTATCCTTAATTATGTTTCAAACGCGGGAGTGGCGGTATACACCCCGGCTCCAGCAAGAGAATCAGTGTTAAATAAACCTAAAAAGGGTACTATACGAATATGATTTTTGTAACCGTATTCAAATAATTAGGAGGTTTTCAAATGTCTGCATATACATATAAGCGCGTTTTTTTAATTGTCATGGATTCAGTGGGAATCGGAGAAGCGCCTGATGCCGATAAATTCGGTGATAAAGGTGCCGATACGATCGGTCACATCGCAGAAAAAATGAATGGCCTGAAGATGCCGAACATGGGCAAGCTTGGGCTTAGTAAGATCCGCGAAATCAAAGGAATCGAGAAAGCGGATAACCCTATGGCGTTTTACACGAAGATGCAGGAAGCATCAAACGGAAAAGACACAATGACTGGCCATTGGGAAATTATGGGGTTGAATATTCAAACTCCATTCAGAGTCTTTCCTGATGGATTTCCGGAGGAATTAATTTCAGAACTTGAATCACGCACAGGCAGGAAGATTATTGGGAATAAGCCTGCAAGCGGAACAGAAATCCTGGTCGAACTTGGAGAAGAACATATGAGAACCGGAGCTCTGATTGTTTATACATCCGCCGATTCAGTTCTGCAGATTGCGGCACATGAAGATATCATCCCAATTGAAGAACAGTATAAAATCTGTAAAATCGCACGCGAGCTGACTCTTGATGAAAAATATATGGTAGGCCGTGTGATTGCCAGACCATTCGTTGGCGAACCCGGAAATTTCCAAAGAACATCAAACAGACATGATTATGCGTTAAAGCCATTTGACCGCACAGTAATGAATGAAATGGCTGATGGCGGACTTGATGTAGTGGCAATTGGGAAAATCTCCGATATTTATGATGGAGAGGGAGTAACTGAGGCCATTCGCACAACATCAAATATGGATGGAATGGATAAGCTGATCGAAACGTTTGATAAAGAATTTACAGGCCTGAGCTTTGTAAATCTGGTGGACTTTGATGCATTATTTGGCCATAGACGTGATCCGGAAGGGTATGGAAAAGCTCTTGAAGAGTTTGATGAACGACTGCCTGAAGTATTTGAAAAAATGCAGGATGGCGACTTATTAATGATTACCGCAGACCACGGCAATGACCCTGTCCATCATGGCACAGATCATACGAGAGAATACGTTCCGCTTCTTGTTTATTCAAAAGATATGAAAGAAGGGAAAGAGCTTCCGGTCAGTGAAACCTTTGCAGATATTGGGGCGACTATAGCAGATAACTTTAATGTGAAAATGCCGGCCTATGGCAAAAGCTTTTTGAACCAACTGAAATAATTACATTAAAAAAAGCAGATGAGGAGATTGAAAATGGATTACAGCAAAATTCAAAATGCAGCTGAATTTCTTAAAAATAAATATACAGGCCAGGCAAAGATTGGGCTGATTTTAGGCTCAGGACTTGGTGTATTGGCAGACGAAATCGAAGAACCGGTTAAGATTCCTTACAATGAAATCCCTGATTTCCCTGTATCAACAGTAGAAGGTCATGCAGGACAGCTAGTATTTGGGCGTTTGAACGGGATTGAAGTGGTTGCTATGCAAGGCCGATTCCATTATTACGAAGGATATTCATTTGATAAGGTAACTTTTCCTGTAAGAGTTATGAATGAGATGGGTGTTGAGAAGCTCATTGTTACGAATGCGGCAGGCGGAGTGAATGAAACCTACTCTCCAGGAGATTTAATGCTAATTTCTGATCATATCAACAATATGGGCAGCAATCCTTTAATCGGTCCTAATGATTCCCGCATGGGTCCGCGTTTTCCGGATATGTCAGAAGCATATTCCAAAGAATTGAGAAAACTTGCCAGAGGGCTAGCCGAAAAGCTGAACCTGAAGATTCAGGAAGGAGTATATGTCGGCAATACAGGCCCAACATATGAAACCCCTGCAGAAGTTCGCATGCTGAGAACAATGGGCGGAGATGCGGTCGGCATGTCAACTGTCCCTGAAGTTATCGTGGCACAGCATTCAGGCATGAAGGTCCTTGGAATTTCCTGTATCTCAAACATGGCTGCGGGCATCCTTGACCAGCCGCTTAACCATGAAGAAGTAATCGAAACAACAGAAAAAGTCAAAGCTGACTTCCTTCGTTATGTGAAAGCAATCGTTAAGGAATTTGGTGCATAAGCTTATTAACTTTGGCGTGTATGCTTCTAACTTGGTTTAATAACGAATAATGAAAGTGGTGTTTGTTGATGAGAATGGTAGATCTTATTGAAAAGAAAAGAGACGGACTGGAGCTAACGGCAGAAGAAATTCAATTCGTCATTAAAGGATACACAGACGGCTCAATCCCGGATTATCAGGTAAGTGCATTAACAATGGCAATCTTCTTTCAGGGAATGACAGAGAACGAAAGAGCCAATTTAACTATGGCAATGGTTGAATCCGGTGATCAAATCGACTTATCCAAAATTGAAGGAATCAAAGTAGATAAACACTCAACTGGCGGTGTAGGTGATACAACTACACTGGTACTGGGCCCGCTTGTAGCTGCATTAGGTGTTCCGGTTGCGAAAATGTCTGGGCGCGGGCTTGGACATACAGGCGGAACAATCGACAAGCTTGAGGCTGTTGAAGGATTCCATGTTGAAATAGAGAATGAAGAATTTATTAAGCTTGTTAATCAAAATAAAATTGCAGTCATTGGCCAGAGCGGGAACTTAACGCCTGCTGACAAAAAGTTATATGCGCTGCGCGATGTAACAGCCACAGTTGACAGTATCCCACTGATTGCAAGCTCGATTATGAGCAAAAAAATCGCTGCAGGTGCTGACGCCATCGTTCTTGATGTTAAGACAGGCGCCGGCGCATTTATGAAGACACTTGACGATTCACGTGAATTAGCAAAAGCAATGGTCCGTATTGGGAATAATGTTGGCAGAAACACAATGGCTGTTATCTCAGATATGAGCCAGCCGCTTGGTTATGCCATTGGCAATGCCCTTGAAGTAAAGGAAGCTATCGATACATTAAGAGGCGAAGGACCTGAAGATCTGACTGAGCTTTGCCTGACCCTTGGAAGCCATATGGTTTTCCTTGCGAAAAAAGCGGATTCATTGAAGGAAGCACGCGAAAAATTAGAGAATGCTATGAAGGACGGTTCAGCTTTAGAAACATTTAAAGTATTCCTAAGCTCACAAGGCGGAGATGCGTCAGTTGTCGATGATCCGGAGAAACTGCCTCAGGCAAAATATACATTTGAATTAGAAGCTAAGCAGGATGGCTATGTTTCTGAGATTGTTGCCGATGAAATTGGAACTGCAGCCATGCTGTTGGGAGCAGGAAGAGCAACAAAGGAATCAGAAATTGATCTGGCAGTCGGCCTGATTTTAAGAAAGAAAATCGGCGAACGTGTACAGAAGGGCGATTCTCTCGTCACCATCTGCAGCAACTTCGAAAATGTAGAAGAAGTAAGAACTATGCTTTATGAAAACATTAAGCTATCCACAGAAAAAGTAGAGGCACCAGTATTAATTCATGAAGAAATAACTGAATAATAGGGAAGCAAAAAGCCGCCGGGGGATCATGTCCGGCGGCTTTTTGGCGTGGAGCTGAACTGTATAATTTCTTTTTAGTCTTCGATAACTGTATAAATTTTCTTTAACTGGAAAAAATGGAGGCTATAAAGAATGGAGGTATTGTGTGATGAAACGACTCGTCTCATTAATGTTAATAGCATTATTAATGGCAACAATGTTTGTTCCTTCCGGATTTGCAAGAGAAAGCAGTGCAGATCTGGCGGATAATGTGAAATCCGCAATTCTTATCGAACGTGATACCGGTTCGGTATTGTATGAAAAAACAGCGGTGAGCAGCTTCCTCCTGCCAGCATGACAAAAGTCATGACCATGCTCTTAATTATGGAAGCGTTAGATGAAGGAAAGCTGTCATGGGATGAGAAAATCCGGACAAGCGAATATGCGGCATCAATGGGCGGTTCGCAAATCTTCCTGGAGCCAGGTGAAGAAATGACCACCAAACAAATGCTGCAGGGGATTGCCATTGGTTCCGGCAATGATGCATCCGTTGCAATGGCTGAGAGAATTGCCGGTTCAGAAGAAGCTTTTGTTGAAATGATGAATAAAAAGGCAAAGGAATTAGGGCTGAAAAATACCCAATTCCAAAACCCTACAGGCTTGTCAGCTAAGGAACATTACAGTACTGCACATGATATGGCCATAATGGCCAAAGAGCTTCTTAAATATGAGAAAATAACTGATTTTACAGGCACATATGAAGCCTATCTTCGTGAAGACACAGATAAAAAATTCTGGCTGGTCAATACAAATCGCCTTGTGCGTTTTTATCCTGGTGTTGATGGCCTCAAAACCGGTTTTACCTCTGAAGCAAAATACTGTCTGACGGCAACAGCCGAGAAAGACGGTATGCGGGTTATAGCCGTGGTTTTTGGCGCACCGACTTCAAAAGAACGCAATGCCCAAGTGACTAAAATGCTCGACTTTGCATTCAGCCAATATAAGACACACCCAATGTACGAAAGAAATCACGTTCTTGGAAAAGTAGAAGTCAGCAAAGGCGAAAAGAAGATGGTTGAAGCCCTGACCAGTGAACCGATTTCACTTTTAACTAAAAAAGGTGAAAGCATTAAGGAAATTGAACAGAAGATAACTTTAAATAAAAAAATTAAAGCTCCTGTCCAAAAGGGTGATCAGATCGGAACATTAACCTTGAAAAAGGATGGAAAAGTCTTAGTTGAAAGTCCTTTAGTTGCTAAAGAAAACAGCAGTGAAGCATCATGGTGGACATTGTTTAAACGATCCATGGGATTGTTTTCTAAGACCGAATAATATACTTTTGTCGAAAAACATCCCTATGATAATTATTTTTAGCGAAAATACACTAGTTTTGTCTCCAGGAAGGAAATGAAGCTCCAGGCATCGAAATTGACTCACTATAAAGGCGGATACCGGAATTTTATAGGATTCCGGATTATCCTATCCGGAGGAAAAGCAAAAGCATAAGCTGCTTTTTCAGTTGCGGATACCAGATAAGGAGGCTAAGATAGTGAGTCTTAACATTAATTTGGAAGTAAAACATGATGTCTTATGTATTCGTTTAAGCGGGGAACTGGACCATCATTCGGCAGATGAACTTCGTGAACAGGCGACAAAGGCGATTGAAGATCATGACATCCATCATATTATATTAAACCTTGAGCAGCTTTCCTTTATGGATAGTTCAGGGCTGGGAGTGATTTTGGGCCGCTACAAACAAATAAAACAGAAGCATGGTGAAATGGTTGTTTGTGCGATTTCTCCAGCAGTGCAGAGACTATTTGATATGTCGGGTTTATTTAAGATAATCCGTTTAGAACCGACAGAAGAAAACGCACTGCACAGATTGGGGGTTGCCTGAACGATGAAAAATGTGATGAACCTCGAATTTAGTGCGCTTAGCCAAAATGAATCATTCGCCCGTGTCACTGTTGCTGCTTTTATTGCCCAGCTTGATCCGACAATGGACGAACTGACAGAAATTAAAACGGTCGTTTCTGAAGCTGTAACCAACTCCATTATTCACGGCTATGAAAATGATTCTAATGGGGTTGTCTATATTACTGTCCTGATTGAAGATGGATTCATTGATCTGACCATTAAGGATAAAGGAATTGGGATTATGGATGTGGAAGAGGCGCGGCAGCCTTTATTTACAACAAAACCTGAATTGGAAAGATCGGGTATGGGCTTTACCATCATGGAAAATTTCATGGACGAAATCGAAATCAAATCGCAGCCGGGAATGGGCACAGAGATCCGATTAAGGAAGCATTTATCAAATAGTAAAATGCTATGCAATTAAGGGAGTCTTGCTATGGATGTGGAGGTTAAAGCAGAGAAGGGCCAAACCTATTTAAAGGACAATGAAGTCAAGGAGCTAATAAAGCAAAGCCAAAGCGGAGATCAGGGTGCAAGGGACAGAATTGTTCAAAAAAATATGCGTCTTGTCTGGTCTGTCGTTCAGAGATTCTTGAATAGAGGATATGAACCTGATGACCTCTTCCAGATTGGCTGTATCGGCTTATTAAAATCGGTTGATAAGTTTGATCTCAGTTATGATGTAAAGTTTTCGACCTACGCGGTTCCAATGATTATTGGAGAAATCCAAAGGTTCATACGGGATGATGGAACGGTAAAAGTAAGCCGTTCTTTAAAGGAAATGGGCAATAAAATCAGGAAAGCCAAGGACGAGTTATCAAAAACGCTTGGCCGCATCCCAACCGTTACAGAGCTTTCCGAGTTCCTGGAAATTTCTCCTGAAGATATCATCCTTGCACAGGAAGCAAGCAGGATCCCTTCTTCAATACATGAAACAGTGTATGAAAATGACGGAGATCCCATTACACTGCTCGATCAGATTGATGATGGCAATGAAGGAAAATGGTTTGATAAAATAGCATTAAAAGAAGCGATCCGAGAATTGGATGAGAGGGAAAGACTGATTGTTTACTTGCGCTACTATAAAGATCAGACTCAATCCGAAGTGGCAGCGAGGCTTGGCATTTCCCAGGTGCAGGTGTCGCGTCTGGAAAAAAAGATACTACAGCAAATGAAAGACCGGATGGATATTTAAATCCATCCGGTCTTTCATTTTTTATTTAACAGCCAATTATTGGAGTTCATGAAGCTAATATATGTAATCCATACTAAATATAGACACAAAAGCGAAAAGCTCTAAATAGGCGAACAGAATTCGAAGAGGATATCACTTTGTGGGAAGTGAGCATATTGGAAAAAACAGTTTATATCCGCTTGCGGCATCGGCTGCAAATACGGCCCAATCAGAGAATACTGCTGAAAGATATTGCACAGGTCATTGCCGATGATGACATTTACGAAAAGCTTTGTGCACTTCCGCTTTATCAAGTAAGCGAGCAGGACCGGAATATTGTCGTAATTGATGTTATGAAGGTAATTAGGATCATCACCCAGTTATTATCAAACATTGAAGTCCAGTCAATTGGGCCGGCTCAGGCGATAGTCGAGGTTGTTACAAAGAAGCGTAAAGTATCATTTCCTCTATTTCTGCTGGTTTGGCTGCTTCTGTTCATTGGTGCTGCCCTCGCTATTATGAATTTTCATGAAGATGTAAGCATGCAGGCTGTACAGCTTAGAATTTACACTCTCATAACCGGGGAAGTGGACAACAGGCCTCTCATTTTTCAAATTCCCTATTCGATTGGCCTCGGGCTTGGCATGATCATTTTCTTTAACCATGTTTTTAAGAAGCGGCTGAACGAAGAGCCAAGCCCACTGGAAGTAGAAATGTTCAATTATCAGCTTGATCTTGATAACTATGTTGCATTGAAAGAAAACAAGGAGAGTATGAAGTATCTTGATGACCATTAATGTTGTCCTGGTAATGATCATAGGATTTGCAGGCGGGCTCGCTGTTGGCTCAGGTTTTGTTGCTTTCCTGGCTGTTTTGGGCATTATCCCAAGGCTTACCCAACTGAGCAAAACAATGAAGATGATTCATTATTATGAAGCCGCAGTTGTGATGGGGGCTTTGGCTGGTGCACTGGCAACTTTATGGAATCCGGTTTTTCACCTGACAGCCATTTTACTAATACCCATTGGGCTTGCTTCAGGCATATTTATTGGCATGCTGGCAGCGGCTTTAACTGAAGTGCTGAATGTTTTTCCAATCCTTGCGAAAAGAATCGGTGTAGATGGGAAGATTGTCATTTTATTGATGGCATTTGTATTTGGAAAGGTGTTCGGATCACTGTTTCAATGGATTTATTTTGTAAATAAATAAGCAATCGGCTGGGCATATTTAAGAAAAATGAGGATTCGGAAAGGAAAAACTGCTATGGATGAACGGAGGCACGTCATTCTTATAACTGATGGCGATGATTTTGCAAGAAAGACAGTGGAGCATGTTGCGAAGGAAATCGGAGGAAGATGCCTATCTTTGTCGCATGGAAACCCTTCTGTCTTGAACGGTCAGCAAATCGTCAAGCTGATAAAAAAAGTCTCCCATGATCCCGTATTGGTCATGTTTGATGACAGCGGGTTTATCGGGGAGGGAGCCGGAGAGAATGCGCTGAAATATGTTGCGTGCCATAAAGATATCGATGTTCTGGGAGTCATAGCAGTTGCCTCAAAAACAAGACAGGCCGAGTGGACAAAAGTAGATGTATGTATTGATAACAACGGGGAGTTGACTCCATACGGAGTTGATAAGTTCGGAGTACCCGAGATGGAAATTGGCAGAATTAATGGTGATACCGTTTATTGTCTTGATCACCTTGATGTGCCGATAATCGTGGGAATTGGCGATATCGGAAAGATGTCTAAAAAAGATCATTATGAATTAGGTTCGCCAATTACTAAAAAGGCAGTAGAGCTTATATTGGAAAGGAGCGGCTATTATGACACGAAACAAGACGAAGGATGATAAGACACCTATATTTGAGTCCGTGCATGAAATTGAAAAATATATGAAAAATAGAGTTGGCCTGGGCGAAAGCTTCGATCTGGGTGTCAGAAAGCTAACGATCTTAAGGAAGGATGTTCATTTCTATTATATTAATGGACTGACGGATACGAGTTATAT
The DNA here is from genome assembly GCF_023612095.1 of Cytobacillus firmus. Lineage (GTDB taxonomy): Bacteria > Bacillota > Bacilli > Bacillales > Cytobacillaceae > Cytobacillus. The sequence continues at coordinate 1,473,098 of NZ_CP086235.1, forward strand.
CATTGCCATCATTGAGAGTCTGGTTGGGATCAATGACAGTGAAAAACTTTCCTCTAACCTATTTAAAATCATCGAAAACAGGCTGAGGCACCAATCCATTGAACACATTAAAACAATGGATGAACTGGTTGATCAGGTGCTATCAGGCCTGATTGTCGTTGTGGGCGAGGGTGAGGGTGAGGGGCTTGTCATCGATGTCAGAAGCTATCCCGGAAGAACCCCGCAGGAGCCGGATACTGAAAAAGTTGTCCGTGGCTCAAGAGATGGCTATGTAGAAAATATTATAGTAAACACAGCTTTGACCCGCAGAAGGATTAGAGATGAACGGCTGCGCTTTGAAATCATGCGAGTTGGTGAACGATCTAAAACAGATGTCGCCATTGGGTTCATTAAAGATGTAGCTAATAAGGATTTAGTTGATTTAATTAGAAAAGAGTTAAAAGCGATTGAAATTGATGGCATTACAATGGCTGATAAAACTGTCGAGGAATTTCTTTTAAAGCAGGGATACAATCCCTTCCCGCTGGTTCGGTATACGGAAAGAGCAGATGTGGCAGCAGCACATTTGCTTGAAGGGCATGTCATTATATTTGTTGATACTTCACCAAGTGTTATTATTACACCTACAACATATTTTCACCATTTGCAGCATGCAGAAGAATACAGGCAATCGCCGGCAGTCGGCACATTTGTCCGCTGGATTCGTTTCTTAGGCTTATTGTCATCAATTGTATTGCTGCCGCTTTGGTTTTTGTTCGTTTTGGAGCCTTCACTCCTGCCTGAAAGAATTGCGTTTGTCGGTCCTAATGAAGAAACGAATGTTCCTGTCATTGTCCAGCTGTTCCTCGCAGATGTCGGGGTTGAATTCCTAAGGATCGCCGCCATTCATACGCCAACTCCGCTTTCAACCGCAATGGGTTTGATAGCAGCAGTACTTATTGGGCAAATTGCCATTGATGTCGGTTTGTTTGTACCTGAGGTCATCTTGTATGTAGCACTCGCAGCAATTGGAACATTTGCAACGCCAAGCTATGAATTGAGTATTGCCAATAAAATTGTAAGGCTTGGCCTCCTTATAGCTGTTGCAATTTTCCATACACCAGGCTTGGTGGTAGGGCTTACTTTGACGATTCTTCTGCTTGCAAGCATCAAATCATTGAACACACCATATCTTTGGCCGTTTATTCCATTCAGCCCGGTGGCTTTAACCCAAATCCTGATTCGCCGTTCTATGCCCGGTTCAAAGATCAGGCCAAGCATTGTCCAAACCAAAAATCGTTACAAGCAGCCTGTAAAATAAGAAATATGCGTATTGCCGATTGCTAAGATACACGAAATATGGTAAAGTTTTTTTAATTAAATAAAGGATTAAAGGAAACAGAATAGACAGTCTCTTGGGAAGCTGTCTATTTCTTTCATAAATTGTTCAGTCTCGGGGGCAGGACACCTGAGGAAAAGGAAGAGGGGGAACCATGTTTTTTCACGGCACCATGAAGGCAAATGACAAAGGGCATCTTGAAATTGGCGGTATGGATACCGTCGAACTCGCCAGTCAATTTGGAACACCTTTATATGTATATGATGTGGCATTAATAAGAGAAAGAGCCAGGGGCTTTAAGCAAACTTTCGAGAAGCTTGGAATAGAAGCACAAGTTGCATATGCGAGCAAAGCTTTTTCGACAGTGGCAATGGTTCAGCTTGTAGATGAAGAAGGTCTTTCATTGGATGTAGTATCAGGAGGAGAGTTATACACTGCTCTTGCTGCAGATTTTCCATCTGAAAGAATCCACTTTCACGGGAACAATAAAAGCAGAGAAGAACTTGAGATGGCTCTAAAGAATCATGTCGGCTGCATTGTTGTCGATAATTTTTATGAACTGGAATTATTGGAGGAAATCTGTGAATCTCTTGCAGTTAAAACAAAAATTTTACTGAGGGTCACGCCTGGAATCGAAGCTCATACCCATGACTATATCTTAACGGGCCAGGAGGATTCAAAATTTGGATTTGACCTGCAGAATGGCCAGGCTGAAAAGGCTCTGCAAATAGCACTGAATTCAAGCTGGATTGAAATGCTCGGACTGCACTGTCATATCGGGTCTCAGATTTTCGATACAACAGGCTTCATACTGGCTGCTAAGAAAATCTTTGAGAAGATGGCAGAGTGGAAAGAAAAGCATGCATATGAACCTAAAGTGCTTAACTTAGGCGGAGGTTTTGGAATCCGCTATACAGAAGATGATGATCCGATTCATGCATCTCAATATGTTGAAGAAATTATCGGGGAAGTTAAAAAACAGGCTAAGCATTTTTCCATGAAGATGCCGGAAATTTGGATTGAGCCGGGGCGTTCCCTAGTGGGAGATGCCGGAACAACTTTATACCAGACTGGGTCACGCAAAGAGGTTCCAAATGTAAGAAATTATCTCGCTGTGGATGGCGGCATGAGTGACAATATCAGGCCGGCCCTTTATCAGGCTAAGTATGAAGCGGTATTGGCAAACCGTGTGCTGGATAAGCCGGAAGAAACAGTATCAATTGCCGGAAAGTGCTGTGAATCAGGCGATATGCTTATTTGGGATTTGCCTCTTCCAAAAGCAGTGGATCAAGACCTCCTGGCTGTTTTCTGTACAGGAGCATACGGTTATTCCATGGCAAATAATTATAATCGAATCCCAAGACCTCCTGTAGTTTTTATTGAAAATGGTGAGGCAAAGCTGGTTGTTAAAAGGGAAACATACGAGGATCTATTACGATTGGATCTGCCGATTAATGAAAAAATAAAGAATTAAGCTGCCCGCTAAGGCAGCTTAATTTTTTTTAAGAAAAGAAGGCTTTAATCGCATCTATTACACTAGTGAAAAAACGTTTTAGGCTTTCTAAAAATCCCTGGCCTTCTTCACTTTCAAGGTATTTGGAAATTTTGTCTTTTGCCTGGTTAAGCTGTTCACCTACCTGGTTCCAATCGATATCAAGCTCTTTTAGCTTGTTAAATAAATCTATTAAGCTTTGAATCTCCTGTTCGGTCAGAGTGATGCCAAGGTCCTTTGCTGCATTTTCGATAATTGTTCTGAGTTCTGCATCGGTTTCAGGTGAATTTTTGGCCATTTCCTCTTTGATTTTGGCAATTAAAGCAGCTGCATTCTCGTTTCCAACCGAATCGCCAAGCTTGGCTGTTTCCACCATTTCCTCATTTGCCGCCTGTTTTACATCTTCAGGGATCGTTTTTTCGGCTGATATCTCATATGCCTTAATAATGCCTGTTAAAGCAGCTGTTCCAGAAACATTTGCAGGGGCTGTAATATAAATTTTTGCATCTTTTACACCAGCAGTAATCAAAGCATTAATGTACATTTCATCAGTGACCCAATTAATATTTTTAGTCTCGACTTCAAGACCGGAGCCTTGTTTTGCTACTGTGACTGCCGAAGAAGATATCGCTCTTGTTCCTATAAGAGCTTTAGAGATATAATTTCCAAGATATTGATGTTCTTCCTCATTTGAAACAGTAATGATGGTCGCATCTTTCGGAGCTTTCATTTCAGCCAGAAGCATGTTTTTTTGTTCTTCTGATAGATTCTCACCTAATGTGACAATTACATCACCTTCCGCCATATCAGCAAATGCCTGTATCGGCAAAATAAATAATAGCGACATTATGAATAGTAGTAGCATTTTATTCCATTTCATGCGGTTACCTCCCGGAGCAAAAATAGGGAAGCCATTTATGCCAGTTCTGCGGCTCGCTTAATGGCTTCCTGTAAATAGACGATTCTTTCAGCGAAAAAGTTTCAACTCTCCCCTAACAGAAACCTTAGCTCAAAATGCCTATTTCAGCAAGCAGAATGGAATTATGAGAAAGAATAGTGTAAAATGAATGATAGTTTGTAAGTCATAGGATTTATATATAAATGGGGGCAGTAAAGAAATATGAAAAAAAGCAATTGGCTTCTTTTTATAATATTGCTTGTGTTAAGCATCGGATGGGGACTTGTTTACTGGTTCTTTATAGTATAGGCTTTGCCGAAGGCGTCAAGGCAATGAATTAGCCGGTTTTATTCGAAAATAGCAACATTCAGCATGAATACATATACTGTTATGAAAAGTTTACAAACTTTAAAATATGGGAAAAATAGTTTATGATGTTTTTATTCAAATAATGAGGGATTAATATGCTAATTCGATATAAAAAGTCATTTGAAAAAATTGCAATGGGTCTTTTATCTTTCATGCCTAATGAAAAAGACTTGAAAAGGCTGCAGCAGACGATGAAGCAATATGAATCAGAAGAAAATCGGCAGCTGTTTTTGTGGAAGGAAGGCGAAGATATCATTGGGCTGGTCGGCGTTACTTCAAGTGATCAGACAATGGAGATTCAGCATATCTCTGTTAACCCGTCACACCGGCATCAAGGCATTGGCAAAACAATGATCAAAGCATTGGATGAACTATATCCTGGAAAAACTTTAACTGCAACCGATGAAACCGAATCTTTTCTAAGCAAATGTGATGTTAATTAACAAAAGTGGAAGTGTCTGCACAAACCCGCATCCGGTCAGCTTAACCGCTATCGGGGTTCAGCAATATGCTTTGCTACATGGAAAAGGCAGTGAATAAATTATTCCTGCCTTTTTTTCCGGTTCAGGGCATCAAGTCTTTCTTTAATAACCATGGTTCTATCCCTTCTTTTATGGCGGTGCACAATTTCTTTATCTGATAAGTTGCTGTCAAAGCACCAGGAAAATCCCTCGGATGCGGAGGACTTCATACATTCTTCCTTAAGTAATGGATCTATAATTGGCAAGTTAACGCTGGAGTAATGTCCGCGGTTTTGAATCAGTACGAGCCTGTTCTTAAGATCCTTTATTAATTGATGTGTATCCAGACCCAGTGCCTGTATTTCTTCAGCTCTGCTCTCCAAAATGACGATTCCTTTGCGGAGGGTTCGTTCAGCCCCATTTAAATTCTCTCTTCGATGATGATAAAAAGAAACTGCCATAAGAATTAATCCGACCCATACAGACTTTTTATTGTTTGGATCCGTACTCTTCCAATATTCCTCCAGTATTTCGTGACATTCAAAATAATCTCGGTCACCATGAAAGTGGACCAGGAACTCAATATATTTATCAGGATACATACTTTCACTCCTTGACAATTCATACTTCATTTTACCACAGCACAATCGATTATCAGAAAAATAAAAACCCGGCTCTTTAACCGGGCTTTAACAGCTGATAAATCAGAATATATATTGGTAATTTTGGGTTTCTGACAGGACTGCCATGTCTATCGGCAAATTTGCAGAATCAGCTTTTTAGAAGAACCAGGAAGCTCCGACAATAATTAATAGGATGAACAAAACGACAATTAAAGCAAACCCGGTTCCGCAATCTCCAAATCCAGTATTAGACATATAAAATACCTCCTGTATCTTTATTTCCCTACATCGTATGTAGGCAATTGCCTTATTGATTGGGCGGATCAAAAAATTTTACGAATGAAGCAGGGGCATTGCTGACATCAGGGTTATTTTTCTATTGGATAACATCCATGAATAATCTATACTAGATATAGCCTTTTGGCATTTAAGGGAATTTATATTAGGAAAATTTGGTGGGTATTTTATGCAATATGATCATTATAACGTCAAAATAGATGCTTTTGAGGGGCCTCTGGATCTTCTTCTTCATCTTATTAACAGGCTGGAAATTGATATCTATGACATTCCTGTATCAGAAATTACCGAGCAGTACCTCATTTATATACATACAATGAAGGAGCTTCAGCTTGACGTAGCTAGCGAATATCTCGTAATGGCTGCAACACTTCTGGCAATTAAAAGCAAAATGCTGCTGCCAAAGCATGATGAGGAAGAGCTCGAGGATGAATTTGGATTGGAAATGGAAGAAGACCCCAGAGATGAACTTGTGGAACGGCTGATTGAATACCGTAAATATAAGGAAGCTGCAGAGGAGCTCAAGGAGCGGGAACAGGATAGAAGTTTAATGTATACAAAGCCGCCTGCAGACCTTTCGGAATATGTGAATGAAACACAGCAGGAAAAAGCTGATTTGAATGTAAGTCTTTATGATATGCTTGGCGCTTTGCAAAAGTTATTAAGAAGGAAGAAACTGCAAAGGCCGCTTTCTGCAAAAGTTGCCCGCCAGGAGATTCCCATTGAGAAGCGGATGTCTGAAATTGTAGAACAGTTAAGAAATGTAAAGGGCAGGAAAAAATTCACCGATCTTTTTCCGGTATCGGACAGAGAGCATATAGTAGTAACTTTCCTGGCGGTACTGGAGTTAATCAAGCGAAATGAAATTCAGGTTGAGCAGAACAAAAATTTCTCTGATATTTTTGTAGCTTCCATGGAAGGAGGAAATTAGTGTGGAGATCGTTAATTGGAAGGGGATAGCCGAAAGCCTCCTGTTTGCAGCTGGTGATGAAGGTTTGTCTCTTAAGCAGATTGCCCATGTGCTGGAGGTGGAAGAGAATCAGGCCCGTGAAATAATGGACAGTCTTATGGAAGACTACAATACTGGCAGCCGCGGAATAATGGCTGTTGAATTGGCAGGGACTTTTCAGCTGGTTACGAAAAAAGAGTTTTCCCCATACCTGAAGAAGCTGGTAGAGTCTCCTTCTGCCGCTTCCCTTTCTCAGGCGGCACTCGAGACACTCGCAATTATTGCTTACAGACAGCCCATTACAAGGACAGAGATTGAGGAGATTAGGGGAGTCAAGACAGAGAGGCCTCTTCATACATTATCCGCAAAAGCCCTGATTAAAGAAGTTGGACGGGCAGACGGAACAGGGCGTGCCTATCTGTACGGAACAACTAAAGAATTCCTTGATTATTTTGGCCTTAAAAGCATAGAAGAGCTTCCGCCACTCCCGGATAAGATAAGTGAAGAAGAGGATTCATTACAGGAAGAGGCTGATTTATTCTTTGAAAAGTTCCAGGAGCTCGATTCTTGAGTTTTCTGACACATTACATAGGAAGTGTGGTAAAATAGATTTAAATTTTTCCCTTTCCTTTAATACATATTAATCTTGTAAACCATCGGGAAATAGGAGGGTTTTGCTTGCTGATTAAACATTGCAGGGGATATGAGCTTGAAAAAGAAAAGCCAAACACCTCGGAAGATTTTTTTAACAGAAGTGAGATTGTGTTCGAAGAAGATGGACAGGAGAAGACTTTTCATGTTTTATATGTCCGTTTCTTTGATGAAGCCATGAATGAGTTCACACCATATGACCAGGATCCAGTCTTTAAGGCTGGTTCCAGAGAAGTTCAGTTCAGGGATATTGTGGCTCTTTCATGTTTATTAAAGAACCCGGGTTTTAGACATCGCAAACGAATTTATCTTAATTCAAAGGCTGATTTTGCATCCTATTTTCAGGATCTGGACTTTTCCAGGCTTCCCTCCATTTTTGAAGCGCTGGAGAGTAAAAAATCCTATGACCTGCGATCACCTTTAGACTTCATTGTTCAACCGCAACAATAGCCAGCGTATAATTATGGGGGTGTAATGGATGGGGAATTCAATTGTTAAATCACAGATGGAAGATGTGAAAAATTTCCTCGGTAATAGCGTTGCCGCATTTGAAGATTTCTTAAATAATACAACAATAAAAGATCTTGAAGCAGAACAACAAGGGAATGCGAATTATTATAAAAGTATCCTCTCACATGTTAGAAAACTCCTTGTATATTGTGAAGAAGGACTTGATACCAGCACGATCATATTAAAAAGTGACCCTTTCCAAAAAGGGGCTGCCGAAAAGACGTTATACCGGATTTACCATCAATGCATTGAAGAGTTTTTTTCTCCGAAAAATGATGCATGGTTTGAGAATAGCCGTTCAGCATATACAGGAAAAAACTCAATCCAGTTTCATGATGAAGTTCCGGACAGCCTCAAAACAATGTTCAGGCAGCTGGAAGGAGAGTTCCAAAGGGTTCGTGAGGAACTTGAATATTACGAAACCGATTACCGGACAAAAATGATTCAATCAAAATAGCATGGGAAGTGGAGAACAGCAGGCAGCTGTTCTTTTTTTACAGGGAGATTTCCTTTTTCATTGGAAAACGTACAAACTTTCACTCATACAAATAGAAAGTGAGCTATTTATGGAAGCGAGTGAGGGGTTGTATGAGTAAAATGGAAGATTACATTAAGGACGTTACGAAATGGAACAAAGAGCTAAGAGATTTTTTAGACTCCGAGGATGTTGAGCAGAACAATGAATTGTGGCAGAGGCTGGATCATTTTACCGAAATAATGGATGGAATAAACGGCCCACTGGATATAGAAGCTTTGGAAAAGCTGCAGAAACAAGTGGACTCTATTCATTCGGATATGGAGAATTACTTTTCCAATAGACAGCAGCTTGGAAATATCTATATGAATGAAACGTATATTTCTGCGGGAAAGCATATTTTACCCCCGCTCCCTTACGATTACAGCGCACTTGAACCGCATATCTCAGGGGAAATTATGAGGCTGCATCATGATAAGCATCATCAATCATATGTAGATGGCTTGAACAAAGCAGAGGTAATGCTTCAAAATGCGAGAAATAATAATGATTACAGCCTAGTAAAACACTGGTCCCGGGAGCTTGCCTTTCATGGTTCCGGTCATTATTTGCATACGATTTTCTGGAATAATATGAGTCCGGAAGGCGGTGGGAAACCTTCAGGTGCACTCCTGAAGGAAATGAACAAATACTTCGGGAGCTTTGAGAATTTCAAAAGCCACTTCACTGAAGCAGCCAAGCAGGTAGAAGGAGTGGGCTGGGCAATACTGGTATGGTCTCCAAGAGCCCGCAGGCTCGAAATACTTCAATCGGAAAGGCATATGCTTTTAACCCAGTGGGATACAATCCCTCTGCTGGCTTTGGATGTATGGGAACATGCTTATTATCTGCAATATAAAAATAACCGTAGTGATTATATTAAAAGCTGGTGGAATGTTGTCAACTGGAAGGATGTAGAAAACAGGTATTTAAAAGCATCTGAATTAAAATGGAGGCCTTTCTAAATAGAGCAGAAATAAGCAACAGGGGAGTACAAAGCGTATTCCCCTGTTTTTTGATGTACAAGCCATTTTTAAATCCACAATACAAGTCAAACATAATAGTCATATCACTACTTGTCCTGCATAAACTTGTACAAATAAATGAAAACATGCGGCTCCTTCTTTTATGGGAGACCGTGTATTTCGCTCAATCTGACATCCACAAAGGAGACGGGGTTTTGTGCAATGAAAATGTTTAGCAGGCTGATGGCCATAGCTTTGGTCACCGCGTTGATGATGATGAATTTTCCTCAGAAGACAGAGGCTTCAGTTTCAGTAAGTGCCCGGAGCGCAATATTAATGGAACAGGATTCCGGCCGTATCCTTTACCAGAAAGAAGCAAATGAAATGAGGAGAATAGCAAGCATTACAAAAATCATGACAGCAATTCTGGCCATAGAATCTGGAAAAATGGACGATATGGTTAAAATAAGTGATCGTGCTGTCAGAGCGGAAGGATCATCGATATATCTAAAGGCAGGAGAAAAAATAAAGCTTGAGGATCTGGTTTTCGGGCTAATGCTTCGTTCAGGCAATGACTCTGCAGTCGCAATCGCAGAACATGTTGGCGGAAGCCTTGAAGGATTTGGCTTTTTAATGAATAAGAAAGCTGAAGAAATCGGCATGAAGAATACCCATTTTGCAAACCCCCATGGTCTGGATGATCATGAAGACCATTATTCAACTGCGTATGATATGGCTCTGCTGACCAGGTATGCAATGAATAATGAGACTTACCAAAAGATTGCAGGAACAAAGGTGCACCGTGCACCAAACCCGAATGAAAGCTGGGACAGGGTGTGGAAAAATAAAAATAGACTCCTGACTGAATTATATGAGTATTGCACAGGAGGGAAAACAGGTTATACAAAAAGGGCGAAGAGAACTCTTGTAACAACAGCATCGAAGGGCAGTCTTAATTTGATTGCAGTCACTCTAAATGGGCCGGATGACTGGAATGACCATATTAATATGTATGAGACAGCTTTTAGAACCTATGATTCTGTAGAAGTCCTGCCTGAGGGAATTTTATCGGATATTGATGATGAATTTTATAAAGGCAGGGTTTATATAAAGAACTCATACAATTATCCTGTTACGAAAGAAGAGAAAAACAACTTTAAAATTGAAATAAAGCTGCTAAAGCCTGAATCAGAATGGGATGACGGCAGGACAACACCTGATGTGGTCGGTCAGGCAACTGTGTATTTTGAAGACCAGAAAATTAAAAAGCTCCCAATCTTTTATAAGCATGATGAGATAAAAGAGGATAAGTCGCTATTAGACTACTTTAAGGGTCTTTTCACCTCAATTGCAGGAGTGAAGACAAATGGTTAATATCATTTGGGTGATGCTTACAGCTATAGGCTTAGTTTTTGCTATGATAAACGGCACCATAAATGAAGTGAACGAAGCCATTTTCAATGGTGCAAAAGAAGCGGTCACGTTATGCATTGGTCTTATTAGTATTCTAGTTTTTTGGCTAGGAATGATGAAAATTGCTGAGGACGCCGGCCTGCTGAATAAGCTGGCTTCCTTATTCAGGCCAATTGTGAAGAAGCTTTTTCCAGAAGTGCCCGGTGATCATCCGGCAATGGGATATATGCTATCGAACATGATGGCCAATATGTTCGGTTTGGGAAACGCAGCTACCCCTCTCGGCATAAAAGCAATGGAAGAGCTGAAAAGATTGAATGGGGGAAAGAATGAAGCGAGCCGTTCTATGATAACCTTTTTGGCCATCAACACTTCAAGTCTGACCTTAATTCCTACAACCGTGATTGCCATACGGATGAATTATAATTCTGCCTCGCCCACCGATATCGTAGGTCCTACCTTAGTGGCTACATTCTGCTCTACATTGGCCGCAATAATGATTGACCGTTATTTCTATTACCGAAGAACGCGAAAAGGATGAGGTTAGGATGGAGATTGTTTCAGCTGTTTCCCTTTGGTTAATTCCTATTTTAATAGGCTTTATATTAATATATGGAACATTTAAGAAAGTTCCTACCTATGAAAGCTTTACTGAAGGCGGAAAAGAAGGTATAAAAATTGCTGTATCCATTATTCCTTTTCTTGTCGGGATGCTTGTAGCCATATCGGTTTTCAGGGCTTCCGGTGCCCTGGAGTATTTTATGAATCTGATCAGGCCAGGACTGGAGGCAATTGGAGTGCCTCCTGATATTGTACCCTTGGCAATCATTCGTCCGATCTCAGGAACTGCAGCACTGGGAATGACCAGTGACTTAATTGCTGTCCATGGTCCCGACTCCTTCATAGGCAGGCTTGCCTCAGTTTTGCAGGGCAGCACAGATACAACTTTTTATGTCCTGACGGTCTACTTTGGAGCAGTGGGAATCAAAAAATGGGTGATGCCCTTAAAGTCGGGCTGCTGGCCGATTTGGCAGGCATCATAGCATCCATTGTGATCGTAACACTTGTTTTTGGCAGTATGTAGCCATAAAAAGAAAATATCCAGTACAAAAGATGCCTGAGTGTGGGTATCTTTTTTATTTCACTTTCAAATCACAATCTTCAGTAATTACAGTTTATTACTTACCTAAGCTGTTTTGGCAATGGTTTGCTTTGAAAACTTGACGAATTATGTCATAATTCATTAGGAGTGAAAAAGTATGAAGTATTGTTAATAAAACTTTGAGGTGACATAAATGGAAAGATTGCAGAAAGTTATTGCCCATGCGGGGGTTGCTTCGCGAAGAAAAGCTGAAGAGCTAATGGCTGAAGGCCGTGTAAGGGTTAACGGAAAAACAGTAAAGGAACTGGGTGTTAAGGTCTCTCCTTCTGACCGCATTGAAGTGGATGGAATACCGCTGGAGAGAGAGGAGCCTGTTTATTTTCTTCTCTATAAACCAAGAGGCGTCATTTCAGCCGTTTCAGATGACAAGGGCAGAAAAGTCGTCACGGATTTCTTTGAGGGAATCAAACAAAGAATATACCCTGTTGGAAGACTGGATTACGATACATCCGGAATCCTTATTCTTACCAATGACGGGGAGTTTGCAAATCTTTTAATGCACCCAAGCAATGAAATTGAAAAAGTCTATGTTGCCAAGTTGAAAGGCATCCCTTCAAAAGAAAAAATGAAGAGCCTTCAAAGAGGCATCGTGCTTGAAGATGGAAAAACAGCACCTGCCAGAACCAAGCTGTTATCAATGGATAAGAAAAAACAGACAGCTATTGTGGAAATCAGCATTCATGAAGGACGCAACCGCCAGGTTAGGAGGATGTTTGAAGCCATTGGACATCCTGTTCTGAAACTGAAGAGGGAGAGATATGGGTTCCTCACTCTGCAGGGATTATCAGCGGGGGATGCAAGAGAACTTACTGCCCATGAAGTTAAGCAGCTCCGGACACTTGCGATGAAGAAGAAATAGTCAGCTTTTAGAAAAATTCATAGAAGTGTCACAGATACGCTAATTTGTAAACAATATAGGTATGATGAAAAATGCTATAATAGTATACAGCTATGAGGCAAAAATCTTTTCCATATGTTACATATAAATTTGTTAAGGTACGGTCTTTGGGCCTGATTAGGATGCCTTAGGAGGGGAAGTTTTTTATGAAGAAGCAGCGTCTGGTAATGAGAACAGTCATATTGCTTGTCCTTGGTGCTGCCGTGGCATATACGCTATACGCAAATTTTACGAAAGATAAAATTCAAAAGGTTGCTGTTGGGGAAAAGGCACCTGATTTTGTACTGACAGATATGGATGGCAATAAACACAGGTTATCCGATTATGAAGGACAGGGTGTTTTCCTGAATTTCTGGGGTACATGGTGCAAACCCTGTGAGAAAGAAATGCCATATATGAACAATCAATATGAGCAATTTAAAGATGAGGGTGTTCAGGTTTTGGCTGTTAATGTCGGCGAGACAGATTTAGCAGTAAATAAATTTTCTGAGCGTTACGATCTGGCATTCCCGATTGTAATTGATAAGGATGGCCAAGTCCAATCAGCTTACGGAATTAATCCTCTTCCTGCCACTTTTCTCATTGATAAAGATGGAAAGGTTGTCAAGTATATTACAGGCGAGATGACGGAAGAAACGATCAAGAACTATATGGAACAGATTAAACCATAAGTTACGGGGAGTTTTATATATGAAAGAAGTAAAATGCGACTGCGGCCATGTTAATCCCATAGGTACGATACTATGTGAGTCATGCGGGAAGGTATTGGAAGAAAAAGAAAAAGACAATAAACTTCTCGATATGCGGTATGAAGGCAGTGCACGCCGCTCACAAACCTATAATAAAACGATAATTGATAAGATATGGAATTTCTTCTCATCTGTTAAAGTGGGGGTCTGGCTGATCGTAATAACGCTGATAGCATCAGCTGTTGGAACAATACTGCCTCAGGAAATGTATATTCCGCCAATCATGCCTGCTGAAGAATATTATGAAGACCAATATGGATGGATTGGTAAATTATACTACGATCTTGGATTTCATAATCTCTACAGCTCATGGTGGTATTTGATTTTGGTTGCCTCAATCGGTATATCTCTTGTCATCTGCAGCCTGGATAGGGTTGTCCCTTTGTATAGAGCTTTAAAAAAGCAGAAGGTAAGCCGTCATGAAAGCTATCTGCAGCGCCAGAGGGTATTTGGTGCGTCACAGCCAGAAGATACTGATAAGGCCTTCACAATGGCAAAAGAAAAATTAAAATCCAAGAAATACAGCATCAGGGAAGAGAATGGAAATATCCTTGCTGAAAAAGGGCGTTTTTCAAGATGGGGCCCATACGTTAACCATGTGGGGCTTATCATATTTTTAATTGGCGGAATGCTCCGTTTTGTACCGGGCATGTATGTTGACAAAATTCTTTGGATCCGGGAAGGCGAAACAAAGGTCATTCCGGAAACCAATGGTGAATATTACCTTAAAAATGATGGCTTCATCCTTGAAATGTATGATAAAGAAAAAGATAACGAAGTGTTTGGAGAAGCGATTGATAAAGCAGGAATGGTAGCTAAAAATTATCAGTCCAATGTCACTCTTTATAAAAAACAGGGCGATACTGTTGCAGGTGAAGAGGCTGACCTCAAGAAAGTTAAGGACTATGAAGTCAAGGTTAATAAACCTCTTAAGTTTGAGAACTTTGCATTATATCAAGTAGATTATAAACTGAATGAACTTAACAAAATGTCATTTGCTCTTACAAATAAAAAAACGGGTGAGGAATACGGGGACTTAACAGTCGACCTGAATCATCCACAGGATGAATATGATCTTGGAAATGGCTATAAAGCAGAAGTTGTCAGCTATTTTCCCGATTTTGAATTTGATGAAAATGGAGAACCTGTTACAAAGTCCAGAATTCCTAATAATCCTGCCTTTGTTTTTAAAATGTTTACCCCGGATAAGCCTGATGGCGAAATAAGTTTTGTTGCGATCAGACAGACTATTGAACCTTTTGGCGATAATGAATACAAGCTGGCCTTTAAAGGTATAGATACTAAAAATGTATCGGCTCTGACAGTCCGTAAAGATTTGACGTTATGGATTATCGCATTGGGTGGCGTTATTTTCATGATAGGTGTTGCACAGGGGGCTTATTGGAACCATCGGAGGGTCTGGCTGCGCCGTGTTAATGGAGAAGTGTGGGTAGCTGGACACACTAACAAAAACTGGCATGGACTTAAAAGGGAAATTGAAGCAGCATTGGATGGAACCGGAATTATGATGCCGGAAGATCAGCTGCAAAATCAAAGTGAAAAGAAAGGCTAAGGAGGAATCTGAGTGGTTACGATAAGCAGCAATTTACTTTACGCAGCTTTTATCCTCTATTTAATTGCTACTGTCTTTTTTGCCGGCTCTATAAAGGATAAGAATAGAACGAAACAAGGGACAAACAGATGGGCAGCAATTGGATTATGGATCTCGATTATCGGGTTTGCTGCACAGCTTGGCTACTTTATTACAAGGTGGATTGCCGCCGGGCATGCGCCTGTCAGCAACCTTTTCGAATTTACAACATTCTTTGGAATGTCACTTGTTGGTGCTTTTATAGTGATTTACTTAATTTATAAAACACCTATTTTAGGAGTCTTTACGCTCCCGGTTGCGGTACTGATGATTGCTTATGCAAGCATGTTTCCACGGGAGGTTTCACCGCTGATCCCCGCCCTGCAGAGTGATTGGCTTCATATTCACGTTACAACAGCTGCAGTTGGGCAGGCTATTTTGGCTGTAAGCTTCGCTGCCGGATTAATTTATCTGGTAAAATCAGTGGATCAAACTAAACAAAGCAAACAGAGATTCTGGCTGGAAGCCGTTATGTTTGGCCTGGTTTGCACACTTGGGTTTATTATTATTAGCTCAAGCTTCTCAGCCTCAGGCTACAAGGCTGAATTTAACTGGATTGATAAGAACGGTCAGGAAGATGTCCTCGAATATCATATGCCTGCTTTAACAGGTCCTCACGAGGGACAGCTGATTACTAAAGGTAAATTTGAACCGCTGGCGGAAATGCCTGCAATTATTAATGCAAAAAAATTAAATACCGTTTTATGGTCTTTGGCTTCAGGTGTTCTTCTATATCTTGCTTTAAGATTGGTTCTCCGCAAAAGGGTTGGAGCTGCACTTCAGCCGCTTGCCAAAAATATTAATCTTGATTTGGTTGACGAGATCGCTTACCGTTCAGTATTAATAGGATTTCCGGTCTTTACACTAGGAGCTTTGATTTTTGCCATGATATGGGCACAAATTGCCTGGACCCGTTTCTGGGGATGGGATCCAAAGGAAGTATGGGCTCTCATCACCTTCCTATTTTATGCTGCATACCTGCACCTTCGACTTTCAAAGGGCTGGCATGGTGAAAAATCTGCATGGCTAGCAGTAATCGGATTTATCATTATTATGTTTAATCTGGTTGCGGTAAACCTGGTCATTGCCGGATTGCACTCCTACGCTGGATCATAACAAGAAAAGCGGAAGCGCCTTGCTCACCCCCGACAAGCACAAGACGAGCCTTCCGGAAAGGCGTTCTTTGCCTTTTTGGGAGGATTGCCCGAAAGGGGGAGGCGACTGCCCAGGGACGACAGGCATAAGACGGTTCCTGTAAGAAGGCGTTTTTCCTTCTGAAAGGAAACGGCTTAAGACCCCGAGTCCCTAGGAGCCGCAACTAGACAAGCTTGTGACCTCGAGGGGGTAGGCGCTGGAGCTAGACAGTTCTAAAAATTCAAAGATAATAATTCTGATATTAATCATACAAGCCTTCACTTCACAATAGTGAGGGCTTTAATTAAAGATTTTTAATCTTCGTATAGTTTAGTGTTTTTCTGATTTGTATACTATATTTCACTGCTGAGTTGATTGGAGCGGAGGGTGCGAGACTCCTACGGGAGTAGCATACCAGGGGAGACCCCGCAGACGCAGAGCGTCGAGGAGGCTCCCGGTAGCCCCGTGGAAAGCAAGTGCCTGCAGCGGAAATCAACGGGCAAAATTCTTTATCTAAAATGAATTTTGAAAATAGCTATTTCTATTGACGTCAGGGGGACTTGAAAATGGAAAACCAAGTAAAAATATTGCTAGTGGATGATGAAGAAAGAATCCGCCGTTTATTGAAGATGTACCTTGAGCGTGAAAATTTTTCAATTGATGAAGCAGAGAATGGAAACCAGGCTTTGTCAAAAGCCTTGGCAAATGATTATGATGTTATCCTATTGGATTTAATGATGCCCGGGAAAGACGGCATTGAAGTCTGCAGAGAACTGAGAGAAAAAAAAGCTACTCCCGTTATCATGCTTACAGCTAAAGGGGAAGAAGTTAATCGCGTACAGGGCTTTGAAGTCGGCACTGATGATTATATCGTAAAGCCTTTCAGTCCCAGGGAAGTTGTGCTGCGTGTGAAGGCTTTATTGCGCAGATCTTCTAAAACTACTTACCTGCAGACAGAAACATCAGCAAAAGATGTAATCGTATTTCCTCATCTAACGATAGATAATGACGCTCACAAAGTAATGGCTGATGGAAAAGAAGTCAGTTTGACGCCAAAGGAATATGAACTGCTTTATTTCCTGGCAAAGGCGCCGGATAAGGTTTTTGACAGGGAGCATCTGCTTAAAGAAGTATGGCATTATGAATTTTTCGGAGATTTAAGAACAGTTGATACTCATGTGAAGCGCTTGCGTGAAAAACTGAATAAAGTTTCTGAGCAGGCTGCCAGAATGATTGTCACCGTTTGGGGAGTGGGCTACAAGTTTGAGGTTATTAATGAATGATGCTCTTTAGGAGTGTTGCCGGAAAGCTTTGGGGCACAATTCTTTTATTAGTTTCCTTTGTACTGCTGATTTTAACAGTCATGCTGCTGGAATTCTTTGAGAATTACCATATAAATGAGACAGAAAAGGGATTATCAAATACTGCCCATAAAATAACCAGAATTTTAAAAGAACATAATCGTGATGTCGGTTTGGAGATTTCCTGGGAGCTTGTCGATGATGTTACAAAAGTAGTCATTATTAACTCGCAGAAAGAGTACTACTATTCACCAAACCATACAGATTCATTAAAACTGCCCATTTCCTATCTCACCGAGGAAGATGATTTAAAAGAAGTTCTTACGAAAGACAAGACTGTAAAAAAAGTTACATCCGTTAATCCGGAGTATACAGACGTATCTGCAGATGACGACAGCAAAATTCTTATCATTGGAGTCCCGCTTGAAGGTGACGGCAGCAATGGAGCCGTTTTTATTTATCAGTCCATTGAGGTAATGCATGAAACATTGCGTTCAACCACAAAATTTATTTTGCTGGCTGCGGGAGTTGCCATCATTTTAACAACCATCTTTGCTTTTTTCTTATCGACAAGAATCAATGCTCCGCTGAGAAAAATGAAAGAAGCTGCCTTTGAGGTAGCAAGAGGTAAATTTGATACAAAAGTTCCGATTCTGACTAATGATGAGGTTGGCGAATTAGCCATGGCTTTTAATCAAATGGGCAGACAGCTGAAATTTAATATGAATGCCTTAAGCCAGGAAAAAGAACAGCTGGCAAGCATTTTAAGCGGGATGGCTGATGGGGTAATCACCTTCAACCGGGATGGAACGATTCTGATTACAAATCCTCCTGCAGAGCGTTTTCTGCAAAGCTGGTTTTATGAGCTGGATGACATCGAGAATAATACAGAAGAAGTTCCTTCCAAAGTAATGGAGCTCTTTCAGCTTGCTGTTAATACGGAGAAGGAACAGATTGGTGAAATCCCAATACAGGGACGTTCATGGGTGATAATCGTCAGCCCTCTTTATAATAAAAAATATATTAGGGGAGCGGTTGCAGTTATCAGGGATATGACTGAGGAGCGTAAGCTTGATAAGCTCCGCAACGATTTTATTGCTAATGTTTCTCATGAATTAAGGACGCCAATTTCGATGATGCAAGGATATAGTGAAGCGATCGTCGATGATATTGCCGGAACGGATGAAGAGAAAAAAGAGATGGCAAGCGTCATTTATGATGAATCGCTGAGAATGGGCCGGCTTGTGAACGAATTGCTTGATCTTGCCAGAATGGAAGCCGGGCATATTCAGCTGACAATGGAAAAAACTGATGTAAATTCCTTTCTGCAAAGAATCACCAGAAAATTTCAGGGACTCGCAAAAGAGAAGGAAATTAACCTGGAACATGATTTGCAAAGCGAAAATTTATCTATTCAATTTGATCCGGACAGAATAGAACAGGTTATGACCAATCTGATTGATAATGCCATCCGGCATACCCCTCAAAATGGAGAGGTTAAAGTTATCGAACGGAGTGATGAACGGGGGCTGCTTATCGAAGTGAAAGATTCTGGCTCGGGAATCCCCGAAGAAGACCTGCCGTTTGTATTTGAGCGTTTTTACAAAGCTGACAAAGCAAGGACACGGGGCCGCTCCGGAACTGGCCTTGGACTCGCAATTGCAAAAAATATTATTGTAGCTCATAAAGGCCATATTACCGTTCAAAGCAAGACCGGACATGGTACGACATTTTCAATATTTATCCCTCGAAATGACGGTTAAAGACGGGAATTGTGGCGATTGTTCTTGATACACGGGAAACAATTAATTATAGAATGGGGAAGGAGATGCAAGAATTTCCTTCCCTTTCTTTTTGGATTATAATGATAAGGCATTGGCCATTCGTATCCGAAGGCAGGGAGTAATCCTCCACCCAAACAGGCTCTTGCGCTTTTCTGCAAAATAATAATATAGTTAAACTGTAACTTTTTTTAGAGAGAGAACGACTATTTTATTGAACGGGGAGGGGAATTCATGGACTCCGTTTTTGATGAACTTTATAAAAAATACCATCAGGACGTTTTTCAATTTCTTTTTTATATGGTCAAAAACAAGGAACTGGCTGAGGATTTAGTCCAGGAAGTCTATATAAGAGTGTTAAAGTCATATGAAAGATTTGAAGGGAAAAGCAGTGAAAAAACATGGCTCTTTTCAATTGCGCGGAATGTTGCCATTGATTCCTTTCGCAAGCAAAAGGGCTGGAAACAAAAGATTATGGAGAAATTTGACTGGTCAACACAACAGGTAAAGGATGAACTCCCATTGCCTGATGAAATTGCTGTCCAACGGGAAGAAATCCAGATGATCTATCGCTGTCTGGATTTATGCACCATTGACCAGAGACTAGTCATAATTATGAGATATATACATGAACTCACCATTACAGAAACAGCTGATTCACTTGGCTGGACTGAAAGTAAGGTAAAGACAACACAGCATCGTGCATTAAAGGTGTTGAAAAATCATATGGAACATTTTAAGGTAAAGGAGGGAATGGATAATGAAGGAATCAAAGTGGAGCGATGAGCAGCTTCAGGAATTGTTGAGCCAGATGCCTAAGATTAAAGATAGTCGAGACCCGAGAGAAATCTATCAAACCATACAAATCAAAATGGGCAAACAAAAGAAAAGAACATGGATTATGCCTGCTGCAGCAGCGGCTGCTGCCTTGCTCCTGCTTTTCATTCTTGCCCCGAACCTTATGAATTGGCAGGAGTCTGCTGATAAGCAAGTCGAAATTAAATCAGATCAGACACAATCATCTGAACAAATAACAGGCGACAATTACAGCATATCTGAAGACAAAGACGAAGAGTCGAACCCGGAACCTCTTGCAAAAGAAGAAGATCCACAAGAGGATCATGCGCACCTTTCCGGTGACCCGGAAAAAGACTCAAAAAATGATATAAGCATGAAGTCTGTTTCATCCGAAGCAAACACCACTGCCGTTTATGAAGAAGATTTGGCAGGAAAAGAAGTCCTGACCTATGCAATTCCGGATAAGGAGGCTCAAAATATTGTACCTGTCAGCGTTCTGGTTGATGATGACCCGGACAGGACGAAATTTGCTTTGTTTGAAGACACGATGAACAAACTTACTGAGGATGCATGGGGTTTAGAGGATTACTATCCTTTAAAAGCAAATTTTACACATGATCAGGAAAATAATATACTGACAATTGATGTGCCGGCGGATCACCCTTATAGTATGTCCTCCACCACAGAGTTGCTTTTAGAAAAGGTTATGGCGAATATAATAAATAATCTTGATATAGAAAAGATTAACCTCAGGACGGAAGGGAAAGTTGGCATTGAGTTCAGTCATTATGGATATAGAGATGAATTTATCCCGGAAAAAAGCAATGGTAACTTAATTTATTATTTCTTCTATTCCAATGGTGCTGATTCAACACCATTCCTTGTCCCGTTAAGAGAAGAGCTCAATTCGGTAAAAGACGCTCTGAAAGCCATGAAGCAAAATAGGACTGAAAATAATCTACAGGCATCCATACCGGATGATATTGATTTTGAAATAGAAGAAATAAAGGATGGCAAACTCATAATCCGTTTTAATAATGAATCAGAAATAGTTGATAATGCGCCAACGCTTCATGCGATCGAAGCAATTCTTCTTACTGCCAAAGACTTTGATTTCAACACGGTCAAATTGGAAAATGCAGATGTTGATAAAATAGGCAAATTTGATCTTACGGAGGAATTAAAGGTGCCGATAGCAGCTAATAAAAGAGATTTGCCAAATTAGAAAGGCGGCCCCATGTGGCCGTCTTTTCCATTTGGGATAAAGTTCCTCCATATCTGCATAAAAACCCTGCTGCTGGAAGAATACTAATCACTGTGCTTTTATGAGCTTAATTGTTAATTGTTCTAAAAGAGTACAAGCTGTCATAGGGTGGAAGAGGGTGCGGAAAGAAAGCGCTCATGCGGATATTTCAGCTGACATCATAGGAGGAAAAGAATGAAGGATTACATAAGACGTTTCTTTATCGCAGGAATAATGGCTATTTGTGTGAGTCTGCTATTTCTGGGAGGGAAGCATTCTAAAGCTGCTGAGCCAAAAATTTCTGAGTCGACAGAGCATTGGGTATGGCCGGCAGATGGTGTAATTACAGATACGTATGGTACAAGAAGCGGTCAGCATAAAGGCATTGATATTGCCGGAGATTCCGGTTCTCCGGTTTATGCCGCTGACGCTGGAATTGTGTCCAGGTCGTATTACTCTCAAACATATGGAAATGTGATATTTATTAAACATAGCAACCAAACCGAAACAGTATACGCCCACCTGAATAAACGATTATCTGCTGAAGGTGAAAAAGTTTCGCTCGGACAGAAAATCGGATTGATGGGAAGCACAGGTGACTCTTCAGGAGTCCATCTTCATTTTGAGATACATGCGCAGGCATGGACAGCTGATAAAATAAATGCAGTGGATCCCTCTGTGGCATTTGGCATGGGAGAAGTTGGACAAGCTGTAAATGCAACTGAAAGAACTGAAAACGCACGTGAAGTTTCAGCCCGGCCGTCTAATAATAATTCCGGGCAAATAACAAATGATTCGGGGGAAACCTACCATATAGTTAAAACCGGGGAAACATTATGGACCATCGCTGCACACTATAGTCTGCAGCCTGGTGATATTGCGGGTTTAAATAATATTAATCCTGATCATATTCTTACCGGTCAAAGACTGTTGATAATACCCGTCAAATTTAGTAAATACACTGTTAAACAAGGCGATACATTAACTTCTATAGCAAAAATGCATGATACAACAGCAAAAGCTATTAAAGAGTTAAACAATGCAAATTCAGATGTTATCAAAATTGGACAAATTCTAATCATTCACAAAAAATAGAATAGAAATGATTGCACCGCTTTACTCCCTTAAAGTATAATGGGTAAAAAACTGGGGGAGTTAGAGTAATGCTTACAGACTATCATAACCATCTTGAAAACGGCACGTTAAGCCTGGACTATTTAAAAAAATTCACAGATGCTGCTGCTCAAAAAGGGATTGATTCTTTTGGGATTTCGGAGCATGCATATCATTTCTATCAGACAGCAGACATTCTGCAAAATTCATGGGTAAACGAAAGACGCTTTTATGATATGAAGGACTATGTGAATGTTTTTCAAGAAGCGTGGAGTACTGACATAGATGTGAAAATGTCTATAGAAATGGACTACACTCCGGGCAAGCATGAAGAAATGGCCAAGTTTATTAACAGCTACTCATTTGATTATGTAATTGGATCAATTCATTGGGTTGGAGATTTCGGCATAGATTTAGCTGAATTTAGAAAAGAATGGGATAAGCGGGATCTTTATGAGGTATATCGGAAGTATTTTGATCAAGTGGTCACACTGGCCCAATCCAATTTATTTGATATTGTAGGCCATCTGGACCTCGTGAAAATCTTTAAATATGTTCCTAAGGACGAAGAGTTTCTGCTGGAGCAGTATGATCGTGCAGCCAATGCACTGGCAGAATCCAAGACATGTGTGGAGATCAGCACAGCCGGTCTGCGAAAACCAGTAGGTGAACTATACCCGGATAAACGGCTCCTGCAAAAATGTTATGAGAAAAATATCCCGATTGTACTTTCATCTGATGCCCACTTTCCTGAACATGTAGGTGCCGATTTTGATAAGGCAATTGCTCTTGCAAAAGAAGTCGGTTATCAGTCCATCATGACTTTTTCCAAAGGAGAAAGAAAGGAATATCCGCTTGGATAATACAAAAGGGATGGTGGAGCCTCCCTTTTTTGCATTATCCATAAAAATTTTATAGGTATGGACATGGATATATATTTCAAACCCATACAGGTAAACAAACCCCTTCACAGAATAACTTTTTTTCAGTATAATTAATCTGTATAAATAAATACGGTCTATCTTCGGGGCAGGGTGAAATTCCCGACCGGCGGTGATGAGTTATTCTTAACTCTAAGCCCGCGAGCCTGAGAGAAGCGTTTTGTTCGATAAACGCTTTGCATTTAATTGGGCAGGATTTGGTGCGATTCCAAAGCCGACAGTACAGTCTGGATGGGAGAAGATGGAGGTTCTGCAGACGTTCAAAAAATGCAGGTTTTGAACGTTATTAAGCGTGCCTTTGCAACTCTCCCTCAAGTTATTTTAGCTTGAAGGTTATTTATTGCGAAGATATTTGCTTAGCCGAACCTTTCTTCTATAGGAGAGATAGTCCTAAAAAGGAGAGAGGAACTTGAAGAAACTTAATATCAAATCAATGGTAGCCATCGGAATGCTAAGCAGCATCTCTTATGTATTAATGCTGCTCAATTTTCCAATTCCGCCGTTTCCGCAATTTTTGATGATTGACTTCAGCGATATTCCTGCATTGATCGCAGCGTTAATCTTTGGCCCGGCGGCAGGTATATTAGTGGAGCTAATTAAAAATATTCTTGATTACTTCATGACAGGGAGTGCAACAGGGGTACCTGTTGGACACATTGCAAACTTTGCGGCAGGCATTTTGTTCGTCTTGCCTACTTATTATGTATACAGCAAGCTGAAGACTAAAAAAGGCATGACGTTTGGGCTCGTAATCGGCACCATAGTGATGGCTGTTATCATGAGTGTGCTTAATTACCTTGTCATTCTGCCGGCATATACATTCTTCCTGAATTTCCCGGCAATGTCAGCGCCTGAAATGAGAACAATGATTGTGACCGGGATTTTGCCATTCAATATATTAAAAGGACTTATTATTTCAATTGTTTTCATGCTCATTTTTACACGCATGAGAACTTGGGTGGAAAAGCAGGCTGTATTAAAAAGTGCAGCATAATGAATATATAAATTTAAAGCAGCGGCCAATGTTCCGCTGCTTTTTCAATTTGAAAGTCTAAAAAAACTCCCTTTCTAGTTGAAAGGGAGCAGTAGCTTAACAAAGATTAGAGTATGGCTGAGGGATTATTCGTATTTAAGCGCGTCGCCATCAAAAGCGTCATCAGCAACTTTGATTGAATCGGTTGGGCAGCCTTCGAATGCATCCATCATATCGTCAATCAATACATCTGGAATCTCAACGATACCCTGGTTATCATCAAGGGTAACAAATGCGATGCCTTCATCATCGTAATCATAAATGTCCGGTGCAGCTGCGCCGCAAGCTCCACATGCAATACATGTTTCTTTGTCAACAATTGTATACTTTGCCATGAAAAAAACCTCCCAAGAATTAAACAATTAATCTCCCATCAAGATGATGGTAACACATTCCTCACATCCTATTGTAAAACTGAATGTTCAACTTTTCAATAGAAAATGTATTGAGAATGCTTATCACATAAGGGTTTAGGCATAATTTACCCTGTTAGAAATAATTAAAACGGCCTGCCTATTTCTTTCATGATAAAATAGAAGTAAGAAAAAAAAGGTAATAAAAAATAAAAAATCTTAAGCCGTAAGGTGAACATAATGCAAAGACCTTATTTGAAATCTGTAATAATGTACTGTATTAACGAATTGCAGGGACAAAGAACTATCTATTCCATTTTACATTTGCTGAATGGAAAAAAGTCTTCCCAGACGATCCAAGATGCTCATCTATTTCAACTAACCCCGTTTTTTCGTACATTTGGAAATTTAAGCAGGGGAGTACTGGACCAACTTGCAGAAGAAATCCTAAGCAGCAGCTGGATGACTGCCATTGATGAAAAGCATTACATTTTAACTGCAGAAGGGAAGAAAGAGCTCGAAAGATCTCTTTTAGAATGTCCAATACCTTCATCATTAAACGGATGGCTGTATCATAGTACAAGTGAATTGTTTTGGGAGAGGATTACGCTTTTAATTCAGGTAATATCACACTTGAATAATAACAATGTAAAGTACCTTCCTATCCAAAGAAAAAGAGATATTCATGAATGGCTGAAAGACTTTCTGGGAACATCTGGATTTGCCCGCGATGAAGTTGGGGTTATGCTGTACAGGGAACTGGGTCAGTGCCTTGAAGAGCTGAGTGATATTAATCCTGCTGTGCTGACATTGAGGATGACAGGCTATAACCGCATTGGCCTCACAGCTGTTCAAGCTTCTGAACAGCTTGGAATCAGCCAGGATTATTACCACCATCAGTTCCTTGGAGCTATTCATCATATATTGGCAAGCGTAAGAGATAATTCTGCCGAATATCCGCTTATCAATAAGATCGTGAGCGATGCAGGAAATGAAGTTCAGCTAACATTGTCTGCCCAAAAGACTTACACAATGTTAAAACAGGGACTGGATTTGGATGCTATTGCTAAAATGAGAAGATTGAAAAAAAGTACTATTGAGGATCATGTTGTGGAAGTAGCATTAAACGACAGCCGGTTTAATATCACACCTTACGTCTCGAAGGAAAAACAGAAGCTGATTCTTTATGCAGCCAATCGTGCTGATTCAATGCAATTAAAGCAAATACGTCAAATAGTGCCTGAATCCGATTATTTTGAAATCAGATTAGTAATGGCAAAGCTTGGAGAGGGACAATGAGATTGGACGAACTTTTGGAAAGAAAATTTGGATATTCTGCCTTCAGACCTGGACAAAAAGAAATCATTGAATCCGTGCTCGCAGGCAGAAATACTGTTGCCATGCTCCCTACAGGTACGGGTAAATCCCTTTGTTATCAGCTGCCGGGATATATGATTGAAGGCCAGGTGATTATTATTTCTCCTTTGCTGTCCCTGATGCAGGATCAGGCGGAGCAGCTTATGATGAATGGGGAAAAAAAGGTGATAGCATTCAATTCTTTTCTATCCCGTTTTGAAAAAAAACAGGCATTAAC
Source organism: Cytobacillus firmus (assembly GCF_023612095.1). Lineage (GTDB taxonomy): Bacteria > Bacillota > Bacilli > Bacillales > Cytobacillaceae > Cytobacillus. The sequence continues at coordinate 1,499,309 of NZ_CP086235.1, forward strand.
TAATCTGAATCAGTATAAGTTTATCTTTATTTCACCCGAAATGCTTTACTATGAATCAGTACAATCTCAGCTGAAAAAATTGCGCATCGCTTTATTTGTTGTTGATGAAGCTCATTGTATCTCCCAATGGGGATATGATTTCAGGCCTGATTATTTAAAGCTTGGCGAAGTGAGGCAAAAGATAGGGAACCCGGTTACACTCGCTTTAACTGCCACAGCTACGCATGAGGTTAAAACAGATATAAAAAAGTCACTCGGCATACTGGACTGCAGCGAATTTATTTATTCGGTTGACCGTCCTAATATAGCGCTGACTGTAGAAAAGGCAGAAAATTTCCGTGTAAAAACAAAGAGGCTTGTGGAGCTTGCTGAGAGCCTTGAGGGTCCTGGCATTATATATTTTTCCAGCAAAAAAATGGCTGAACAAACAGCCGATATGCTGAGGGGAAATGGAGCCAAAAGAGTGATGGCTTATCATGGGGGAATGGACCAGGAAAGCCGCATCCTTGTGCAGCAGCAGTTTATCCATGGGCAGCTCGATCTTATTTGCGCTACAAGCGCCTTTGGCATGGGCATTAATAAAGATAACATCCGGTATGTGATACACTTTCATATGCCTCTTCAGATTGAATCTTATTTGCAGGAAATAGGACGGGCAGGAAGAGATGGAAAACAAAGTATAGCTATTATGCTCTATACACCCGGTGATGAGCAGCTTCCCATACAAATTGCAGAAAATGAATTTCCTGACAAGTCTCAAATTGATTGGATCAGCGGCTGGCTGGAAGAAAACCCGAATGTGATTACGAATATCAGTGCTTATGAAGAACAAATTAAACAGCTTTCCGGTTTAACAGAAATTCAGTGGAGAATATTTTATGATTTTTTTGAACGGAAAGCCAAATCCGGACTAGGGTATAAAAGGATTCTGCAGGAAATGAATGGGTACTGCGAAGGCAGAATCAAATTGAAAATAAATAGCATTGAGGAAATGTATGGGTGGATACACCATAAAAATTGCCGGAGAGAAAATATACTTTCCTTTTTTGATGAGGAAAAAAATATCCCGGTCCAATACTGCTGTGATATATGCGGTTTGCAATTGGATGAATTCATAAGAAGCACAAAATCAGATAATCAGGATAGTATGCATTATGATTGGAAGAATCATTTAGAATACCTCCTGATTCCAAGTGAGTGAACCGAATTGAAGAAAAAATACGAGGACATCATTAAGGAATTAACTGATAAGGAACTATTATTCCATCTTTATCTTACTCAGGTGCTTATTTTAGCCATTGCTTTCATCCTTAGTATTATATTATTTAACAGTTTTGAGGAATTCAAGGCTCTTTTTGTACTTGATGATATTAATATTCTTGTCATTGGGGCAGCGGCAGGATTGGCTGTTTTCCTGATTGATATTATCTTGATGAAGCTCCTCCCTGAGGAAATGTATGATGACGGAGGGTTAAATAAGAAAATTTTTCAAAACCGCCATATTCTTCATATTGCTTTTATTGCAGCAGTGGTGGCAATAAGCGAGGAATTTCTGTTCAGAGGTGTCATTCAGACTCATTTTGGACTTGCAATCTCCAGTCTTATTTTTGCACTTGTTCATTATCGATATCTTTTTAATTGGTTTTTGTTTGTAAATATTATTACATTAAGCTTTTTTATAGGTTATATTTATCATATATCCAATAATTTGCTTGTTACGATTGTTATGCATTTTCTGATTGATTTTCTTCTGGGTATCCTTATTCGAAAAAGGTACCTGAAAAAATCAAAAGAGGAATAGGCAATGAACAATAGATAACAGCAGTGTTAAATAAACTTCTTATGATTTTTTTTACAGGAAGGGATGAAACATGAGTAAAGAAGACCCATATAGAGATCAGGCTGAAAGACTCCGCAAGAGGATTGACAGAAAACAGGAAACGGGAGACAGCGGGCAAAAATCCGCTTTGCCGCCGCGGAGCCGTATACATCAGGAAAAAAGGAAAAAAAATAAATGGAGAGTTAAGTACCCTGTTATACGCTTGCTGGCTTTATTTTTTATCCTGCTCCCGATTACCATCTTCAGCATTTATCAATATGTAAGCAGTGATAAAAGCATCAATACCGGGTTAAATGCAGAATCTGAAGAAATTGGTTCTGAAACGGTCGTTTTTGCTACAAATGATGAAGATGAAGGGACAACCATAGAAGTAAGCGAAGAGCAGGAAACTGAGAAACCTGAACAAGCTAAAAAAGCTGAAGAGTCACAAGAAAAAGAAGCAGACAGCGACCAGCAGGAAAAACAGACTTCAGAAAAGCCTGATGAAGAAGATAAAGGTTCTGAGTCCGCATCCGAAAAGCAAGCCCGGCAAACAGCTCCTGATAGTACAGACTCGTCGAAAACTGACGGAACACAGGATGAATTAAAAAAGGAAGGCAAAGTTGTCTACCATACGGTTAAACCAAAGGAAACAATCTTTAGAATTGCCATGACCTATTATAAATCCCAATCCGGAATTGAAATAATAAAGCAAGCCAACAATTTGTCGTCAAATGAAATACAAACGGGCCAGGTATTAAAAATCCCGCTTGAGCACTAAAAGAGTCTAAGACCATTTGCTTTCTTATCTCCCAGTCATAGAACAATGTACGAGCTCATACATTGTTATGAAAGGGAGGGAGCGTTTTTGGAATCGCCGATTAGAATGCTTGACGAACGTACAGACCAGGCAACAAGAAAAATGCTTGAGAAAGTTGTGGAGAGAAAACAAAAGTTTGATCGATTCAAGTCCTGGCATTTAATTGCCATGTGGGCGACCGTTTTTATATCCTTTTTATTCTTTTTTTATCTTTATAAAAGTGTTATGCAGCCTTACTCTTACTCGTTTGCATCAATGTTTTCGGCTTTTGTCAAACAGTCTGCTAATTTCTATTTACTTGTTTTTACGGTTGGCGTTTATGGGTTTATGAATCTTCTGAGAGAAAAAAGAGATAAAGCAGAAAAAGAATTTCATGCACTAAGGTGTGAAATAATTGATAAGAGTAAAGATCTCTGGAAAAAAGAAGATGAATGGAAAAATCGCCATAACGTTTTCGAAATGATGAAAAAAAATTATGATATTAACCTTTATCATGAGAACAAATGAAAAAAGAAGCAGCCTGCCTGCTTCTTTTTGTTAAGTATTTAGAAGAATTTCTTTTTATCCCGTTCTTCCTTTAGAATCTCAACGGCTTCTCTGAAGCGCTGGGAGTGGATGATCTCTCTTTCTCTTAAAAAACGGAGTCCGTCATTTAGATCCGGATCATCACTCATATTTATTATCCACTGATAGGTTGCCCTTGCTTTCTCTTCTGCGGCGATATCTTCGTATAAATCTGCTATTGGATCCCCTTTTGCCTGGATATAAGAAGCTGTCCAAGGCACACCTGCAGCATTATGATAAAACAGGGCATTATCATGGTTAGCATAATGGGCATCCAGGCCTGCAGCCTTCATTTGATCAGGCGTAGCATCCTTCGTTAATTTATAAATCATTGTAGCGATCATTTCCAGATGTGCAAATTCCTCTGTTCCAATATCTGTAAGAAGTCCAATGACCTTATCCGGAATAGTATAACGCTGGTTTAAATATCTTAGAGCGGCAGCAAGTTCTCCGTCCGCACCCCCATATTGTTCAATTAGATACTTTGCCAGTTTAGGATTGCAAGTGCTCACCTTCACCGGATATTGCAGTTTCTTTTCATAAACCCACATTTTATTCTCAGCCTCCTTTGGAAGTCCGTTAGTAAGCCTTGAGCGCCTCCATATTAAGAAGGCGCCTGAAAATCAATTTATACCTGCCATGGCCACGGGGGATCATCCCAATTCCATGGCTGTCCCGAATAGCTGTGGCCAAATTGCATTAATGGACCATATTTGCTTTCAATGGCATTTCTCAGCTTTTTCCGTTCTTTTGCGTAATGGTTGAATTGCTTAATGGCTTCTGTATCATTATTGTGCGTATCAAGGTATAAAGTCAGCTCAACAAGTACAAAGTCTACAGCCTGAAGCTGTTCAAGAAGCTGGTAATAATCTGCGGGTAATTGTTTCATCACTGCTGTCCCTCCCTGGCTTTTTCATAGGGACTGTACCATGGATCATAGAAAGCCTTCCACAGAGTTCCTGTTTTTAAGGCCTGCATTGGTGTAAATTGTTCCAGTCCCGGCGGCTGAAATCCCATATAAAGGTTCGGAGGTGTGGAATAAGTTTTGACCTTAATTGGAGTGCAGGGGTCAAAGGGGCTAACATATGGGTGCCAGGTCTTACGGAGTGTATTCATCATAATCCCTCCTTTTTATGCGTCATTGAAACTTATGAGATCCACAGTGGTTTTATGATCGTTTACTCCAATAAAAAGAGGGAAAAGTTGAATAAATGGCGAAATAAATGGTAGGTCTAATTAATATTACTTTTGAGGTGATGGCAATGTTTGTGAAAAGTATTATGATTCCGAAGCATAACTGTAAAACAATCGGACAGGATGAAGCATTGAAAGATGCTCTGGATTTGCTTGAGGACAACCAGATCGATGGACTTCCTGTGTTGGATGGAGATCAATATGCCGGCATAATTACCAGGTATGGAATATATGAGAACTTCTTTTTATCAGGAAAATCAAAGGAAGAGTTTCTTAGAGGAACACTCGTAAAAGATATTGCCACACATCAGGAGCAATATTTGCAGGGAAATGAAATTTTTGAAAAAACACTGCTGGATTTAAAGGATTTTCCTTTACTTGCTGTTTTGGGCGAAAACCGTAAATTCCTGGGGATCGTCACCCGTTTTGATGTTCTGGCTCAATTTCAATCTGCTTTCGGGACGAATAAACCCGGTGTCAGGATTGCGTTTACCTCTGTGGAAGCAGAAGGGCGAATTGCCCGTTTGGCCGAAATCGCCCATTATTTCCATGAACACATCATATCTCTTGTTACTTTTGATGAAACAGACAAGCTGGTCCGCCGCATTGTGATGAAAGTAGAGAAAAATGATAATATGGATAAGTTCATCAGCCGGCTTGAAAAATCAGGTTTCCGTGTTCTGGATATTACAGAAGATTAATGTATATATAGTCAACAAAATAAATCCTTCTCATACACTCTGTATGGGAGGGATTTTTATTGTTTATTATTTTGCTGAAGCTGGTGACAGGCTTTATTGGCGGCATTTTATATATAAAATTTTTTCCGGTGTCTATTCCCATGGGCATTTCAGATATGATTGTGATTTTTGTGCTCGAGCCTGCAGGTTTTGTTCTGGGAATGACTTTTTTTCTTATCTCCTTTATAGCCAACGCAGAAATCATTAGGATGATCATTGAACGGACTGCCGGGATTTTTAAAAATATCAAGTCATCGAAAGAAAGCAATGCTTTGTTTGGGACTGTTCTGATCTTATTGCTGATGGGGTGCTTTTTTACTTTGTCAGTCCTTTCGCCATGGGAAGCGTTTGCCCTTTTCTGTTTTTCGGCAATCTATGGTATTATTTCTTTAGATTTCAAGAAATTCAATTTTGCTGGAGACTGAGTAAAGGCGATTGATGGCAGGAGGATTTATGATATACTTAATAGCTTTAACCTTAATTGGCGGTACAGGTTTACTTTTGTTTATGCTTAGGGAGGCATTTGCAGATAGAATTATATATAAAGAGCTTACCTTTCCTGAATTTCCGGAAAGCTTTGGTGAAATAAAGCTTTTTTTTATTTCTGATATTCATAGGAGGACAGTATCAGAAACCATAATCGGGGAGATAAAAGAGAAGAAACCTGATCTGGTGATTATTGGCGGTGATCTCTTGGAAAAAGGAGTTCCTTTTGATAGAGTAAAGAAAAACCTGCTGAGTTTGATGGAATGCGGGCCTGTCTATTTCGTGTGGGGAAACAATGATTATGAAGTGGATTACCATCAGCTCGACGCCCTCCTCCTCGAATGCGGAGTTAAAATTCTAGATAACACTGCCCTCGCCTTTGAATCTGCGGAAGGTGAGCGTTTTATCCTGCTGGGTACAGATGATCTCAGCAAAGAGAGGGATCGGCTCGACCTTGCACTTGAGGATGCAGGCTCTGATGGATTTCGGGTTCTCGTCAGCCATGATCCGCGAATCGTTAATAGTATAGAAAAAGAACAAAATATTCGCCTTGTCTTAAGCGGGCATACGCATGGGGGACAAATACATATTTTGGGATATAGCCCTTATGAAAAGGGACGGATAAAAGTGCTGCCGCAAACAACAATTCTGATCAGCAACGGCTATGGTACGACTGGAGTGCCTTTAAGGCTGGGGGCAAAGTCTGAAACTCACTTCATCACCTTAAAAAAACTGATATCTTAGCTTCAAAATGAAAACACATCCAGATTTTACAATTCTTACGGTCATTTTTATACTTTTTAAGCAGGGATAATTTTTGAAATTTAATCGCTGTCCAGCGATATTTGCTAATTAGCATTGAAGGGAGGGCTTTAGCATGGCAACTGAAGAAGGTAAATATAATATTAAGGCCGTTTCTAAGATGCTCGGCATTCAGCCAGGAACCTTACGGGCGTGGGAAAGGCGATATCAAATCGTTGCTCCAAAGAGAAATGAATCCGGCCACAGACTATACACCGAAGAGCATATCAAAATATTAAAATGGCTGATCAGGAAAGTAGATCAGGGCTTTTCCATCAGCCAGGCTGTTTCCCTTCTGGAGAACAAGGAATTAAATGCCGAGCCGCTTCAGATGGATAAGGAAGGAGACCGGTCGGGTGCCCTTGCCAATGAGCTTCTTGAAGCTCTCCTTCATTTTAATGAATCGAAAGCGCATGATTTGATTAATCAGGCTTTTAGTTTTTACACAATAGATAAAGTCCTAATTGATATACTAGGCTCTCTATTAGTGGAAATTGGACATCTATGGGAGAATGGGAAAATTACCAGTGCTCATGAGCACTTTGCCTCGTCCATATTAAGATCAAGAATAGGGATGATTCTGCATTCCTTTCCGCATAACGGGGTTCTGCCCAAGGTAGTAGCAGTTTGCGGCCCTGGAGAAGCTCACGAATTAGGACTTTTAATTTTTACGTTATTCCTGCGGAGAAGAGGATTTGAGGTTGTTTACCTGGGGACAAGCATTGCTGACGAAGATATTGACACTGTAATTGGAGTGGTTAAACCCAAGTTTTTATTCCTGTCTTGTACAATGAAGTCCAATGTGCCGGAAACCCTTAAACTTTCAGAGAGGCTTACCGGGACTTATGGTAACATCCATGTAGGCATTGGGGGATTCGGCATTGACTCCCTAAGTAATGAAGAAAAAATGAAGTATGAACAGTTTATACCCGGCAGTTCTCCGCAAGAATGGGAAAAATGGATTAAAGAACGGCTCCTGTAAACAAAAGGTCTGGCGGTTAAATTGCCGGGTCTTTTCTTTTTTTAGTCACAGAAAAAAAGACGACTCACAAACTAAGCAATATATCATACACTAAACCAAAGAGTTGGTTCAGGTCAGGGGGCTTAAAATGCGCTTAGAACGTTTGAATTATAATAAAATCAAAATCTTTCTCACTTTAGATGACTTGAATGATAGGGGACTCACTAAGGAAGATGTCTTGAAGGATTCATTAAAATGGCATCAGCTTTTTCATGAAATGCTGGAAGAAGCAAGTGAAGAATTCGGTGTAGACATTCAGGGCTCAGTAGCAGTGGAGATTTTCTCCATGCAGGCGCAGGGAATGGTGATGATTGTTACGATGGAGGAGCAGATGGATGAAGAGCTCCTTGAGGATGGTTTTATTGAAATGCAGGTAACTGTTGATGGCAGTGAAGATATATTATTCGAATTCCGGGATTTTGAAGATGTAATTCAAATGGCAAATAGTCTGAACAACGTGCAGGTTGAGGAAGGAAGCCTATACTTTTATAAAGAAAAGTATTTTTATCATGCAAGAGATTTGGAGGGAGAAAATATTCACCGGGTAATTGCCATATTAGCTGAGTACGGTGATTCGGCTTTTACAAGCATTCACGTTATTCAGGAATATGGGAAAGTGCTGATCGAAGCCAATGCTGTAAAAAAGCTGGTGGAATATTTCTCATAATGTGAAAGAGGGGATCCAACCTCTTTTTTTATGCAGGTCACTCTTTGCAATCTTCATTCGCTGCATCCAGCAACGAATCTCCATTAATAGCTCATGAATTATATAAAAATTGGGTAAACCAAATATAGGCAAACAGCTGCAATAATATTATATATAACGCTGTTTCTTTACAAAAGGAACAGGATGTTTCTTTTGCCCTTCAGCGGGAAAAGGAGTACTGGGAGTAAACAGAAAATTCCCTTTAATACCAACGCTGACAGCGTTTTCATTAAAATATCAAAAAATGCGGAAAACTGCATTATTCTTCTTGCATAAATTAGGCAAAGGTGTATACTATTCCATGGAAGCGGACAACTAATGAAAGTGATTTTTCTAGGAGGTTTACAAATGGTAGCCGAGAAAGGTACTGATTCAAATAAAGCTGAAAAATTGGACGTTTTAAAGTCGACTCAAACGGTCATACATAAGGCTTTAGGGAAGCTGGGTTATTCTGATGAGGTGTATGAGCTTCTTAAAGAGCCAATTCGTATGATGACAGTGAAAATTCCTGTACGGATGGATGACGGAACAGTAAAAGTCTTTACTGGCTACCGGGCCCAGCATAATGATGCTGTTGGTCCTACTAAAGGCGGTATTCGTTTTCACCCGAATGTAACTGAAAAGGAAGTAAAGGCACTGTCAATTTGGATGAGCCTGAAATGCGGAATTGTAGATCTTCCATACGGCGGAGGCAAAGGCGGAATCGTTTGTGACCCGCGCGATATGTCCTTCGGTGAGTTAGAGCGGCTAAGCCGCGGATATGTTCGGGCAATCAGTCAAATTGTAGGTCCTACTAAGGATATTCCTGCGCCTGATGTATTTACCAACTCGCAGATCATGGCATGGATGATGGATGAATACAGCCGGATTGATGAATTTAATTCCCCAGGCTTTATTACCGGTAAACCACTTGTACTTGGGGGTTCACATGGACGGGAGTCAGCGACAGCTAAAGGGGTTACAATTTGCATTCGGGAAGCTGCCAAGAAAAAAGGCATTAACCTTGAAGGTGCAAGAGTTGTTGTTCAGGGATTCGGAAACGCTGGAAGTTTCCTCTCAAAGTTTATGCATGATGCAGGTGCGAAGGTTGTTGGTATTTCAGATGCTTATGGCGGGTTATATGATCCGAACGGCCTTGATATTGATTACCTCTTAGATCGACGTGACAGCTTCGGTACTGTGACCAAATTGTTTAATGATACAATTTCAAATAAAGAGCTGCTTGAACTTGATTGCGATATTCTGGTCCCGGCAGCCATAGAAAACCAGATAACACAAGAAAATGCACATAACATAAGAGCTGGCATTGTAGTGGAGGCGGCCAATGGTCCAACTACTTTGGAAGCAACACGGATTCTGTCTGAGCGGGGAATCCTGCTAGTCCCTGATGTACTGGCTTCTGCAGGCGGTGTAACAGTATCCTATTTCGAATGGGTCCAAAATAACCAGGGATATTACTGGACTGAAGAAGAAGTAGAAGAGAAGCTTGAGAAAGTCATGGTTAAATCATTCGATAATATCTATCAGACATCCCAAACACGCCGTGTCGATATGCGTCTGGCTGCGTATATGGTAGGCGTCAGAAAAATGGCGGAAGCTTCAAGATTCCGCGGGTGGATTTAACTGTAAATCTCCACATTTGAATATTCATAAAAAATCTCCTATCATAAACTGATGGGAGATTTTTTATAGACAGCAGCATGAAATACTTGTTTTGGCATTTAAGGAGTGAGAATCTTGAATATAGACGCTATTATTGTTGGGGAGGGCCCTGCGGACTGGCAGCTGCCATAGCCCTTCAGGAAGCAGGAAAAAACCCCCTAGTTATCGAAAAGGGCAATATCGTAAATGCAATATACAACTACCCGACACACCAGACTTTCTTCAGCACAAGTGAGAAACTCGAAATCGGCGGGGTGCCCTTCATAACGGAAAATTACAAGCCTAAGAGAAACCAGGCGCTAACGTATTACCGGGAAGTGGTGAAAAGAAAGGGCATTAAGGTCAATGCTTACGAAAAAGTTTTAAATGTAGTAAAAAAACATCCCGAAGTATTTGAAGTGCAAACTGACAAGAGGGATTATACAGTCAAAAACGTCATAATTGCTACAGGTTATTATGATAATCCCAATTACATGAAAGTTCCCGGTGAGGATCTTGCAAAGGTATTTCACTATTTCAAAGAAGCTCACCCGTTTTTTGATAAAGACGTAGCAGTTATCGGAGGGAAAAACTCAAGCGTTGATGCCGCAATCGAACTGGTAAAAGCAGGCGCAAGAGTAACAGTGATCTATCGCGGAACAGAATATTCACCAAGCATAAAGCCCTGGATTCTGCCTGAGTTTGAATCTTTAGTGAAAAATGGCGTGATTAAAATGGAATTCAATGCACATGTGAACGAAATCAGTGAAAATAAGCTTTTATATACAGTGGATGGTAAAACTTTTGACATTAAGAACGATTTTGTGTTTGCCATGACTGGCTATCATCCTGATCATGGGTTTTTAAGAAATATGGGGATTCAAATTAATGATGAAACCGGGCGCCCTCAATTTAACCCTGAAACAATGGAAACGAATGTCCCTGGAATATTTATTGCAGGTGTAATAGCTGCAGGAAATAATGCCAACGAAATTTTTATTGAAAATGGAAGATTTCACGGCGGACAAATAGCAAAAGCAATAATTGAAAAAGAGAGCGGAAACGGCAAAGGCTGATCATTTCGGATCAGCCTTTTTATTTATATTTGAAAAATCTCTTCGATATTTTGCTGTGTTTCGAGTCCAATTAACAGTTTAATTCTGGCTTTTTGTCCATTAAGCCCATTTGAAAATATAACCCCCATGTCCTTGAGGTGTTTTCCGCCTCCGTCATAACCATATACATCTTGTGCAATTCCATTGAAGCAGCGGGAAACCAATACAATCGGAATGTTTTTTCCAGTAAGGGTTTTAATGCCCTCAATTGTGGCTGGGGGCAGATTACCTTGTCCAAGTGCTTCGATAACAACACCATCGAAATCTAAATTCCCTATCGCATGAAGCAAAGAAGAATCCATTCCGGCAAAAGCTTTAATGAGTGTGACTTTTTTTTCAACTGTATCCAAAGGGTAGTATTCTCTATTTGTCGGCGCATTATGGAATAATACACCTCTCTTTGTGACTATTCCAATTGGCCCATACTGAGGGCTCTGGAAAGTAGAGACATTACTCGTATGTGTTTTTGTAACATTTTCTGCTGTATGAATTTCATCATTTAAAACGACAAGGACCCCTTTGTCTTTTGCTTCTTCACATGCAGCCACACGAATAGAAGAAATGAGGTTGTAAAGTCCGTCTGAACCGATTTCATTACTCGATCTCATTGCACCTGTTACAACGATCGGAAGGGGTGTTTTCACACTTAAGTCCAAAAAATAGGCTGTCTCTTCTAATGTATCTGTTCCATGAGTAATCACTACGCCGCTAATCTCTTCCTTTGCAAGGCTGTTTTCAATGATTTCCTTCAATTTAAGCATTTCCTTTGGCGTAATATGCGGTGAAGGAAGGTGGAATGGCTCTTCAACCATTAATTCTGCAAGGGACAGAAGTTCCTTTGTTTTTTCCGTTAATGGATTATTATCTGTTGGTTTTACGGCACCTGTTGCTGCATCCTCGCTCATTGAAATGGTGCCTCCTGTGTGTATAACTAGTATCTTTTTTTCTCCATGTTAATCCCCCAATTTTCGCTTTGAAAAATAAATATGATGCGGAATATTTCTTTTCCAATATTTGAATAATCATTTTAATTCTTTCTATATCATGATACGATTAAGAAAACAGATTGAAAAGAGGACAGCTCATGCTGGGAATATTATCCGCTGGCATCGCGCCGGGACTGGCACTATTAAGTTATTTTTATTTAAAAGATCAATATGAGTCAGAACCCATATCAATGGTTTTTAAAACTTTTTTGTTTGGTGCCTTGCTTGTGTTCCCCATCATGTTTATCCAATACGTTTTAGAAGCTGAAGGGGTGCTCCAGTCCAGTTTAGCGGATGCATTTTTATCATCAAGCATGCTGGAGGAATTCTTTAAATGGTTTATATTATTCTATACTATTTATCAGCAAGTAACCTTTGATGAACCATATGATGGAATTGTGTATGGTGCCTCGGTATCACTCGGCTTTGCTACTGCAGAAAATATCTTCTATCTCATCGGGCTAGGTGTGGAACACGCACTTGGGAGGGCCTTGCTCCCGGTTTCCAGTCATGCTCTCTTCGGTGTTATTATGGGCTATTATATAGGAAAAGGAAAATTCTCGGCAACGTCTACAAAAAATGGATAGCCTTTTCACTTCTTGTACCTTTTCTCCTTCACGGTATTTACGACTATATCCTCATTTCCCTAAAACATTGGATGTTTATCATGTTTCCATTTATGATCTTCCTTTGGTGGCTGGGCTTAAGAAAAGTTAAAAAAGCAAGGGCTCATAGCGTAAGGCATATGAATAATCAATTTGAAATACAGAAAACCCTCCATTCCTGATGGAGGTTTTTTTTTATTTGCCGCCAACCTTAATAAATGATTCAAGTTATTGAATAAAAAGCCAGAGACTACAAAAAATAGAGTCAATGATAAAAGATTGACTTTTGGAGGTTATAATCCATGAAAAAGAAATTTATGGCAGGAAAGGTGTTACTCATAATCTCCCTTTGTGTTCTGGGAATTCCATTGAGCGGGAATATGGAAAAAGCCAATGCCTTTTCAAATCAGGTGATTCAGCACGGGGCTGTAGGTGACGATGTTATAGAACTTCAATCACGTCTGCAGTATTTAGGCTTTTACAACGGGAAGATCGATGGAGTCTTTGGGTGGGGAACCTATTGGGCGCTTAGGAACTTCCAATATGAATTTGGACTTCCCATTGATGGGCTTGCAGGCCAGGAAACAAAAAACAAGCTCGTGAAAGCATCTAAATATAATGAACAGTATGTGAAGGAACAAATCAATAAGGGCAATAAATTTACCCATTATGGCGGGGTGGAAACTGACAAACAGACTAAGCCTCAGCAAGGGTCAACGGGGGAACAGCACAGCAGCAGGAAGCTCCCAAACAGCCCACTGCTTCAAATGTCCCGAATGGATTCTCGGAAAACGATATCCAGCTAATGGCCAATGCAGTCTATGGAGAGTCAAGAGGGGAACCGTATACAGGCCAGGTGGCAGTTGCTTCAGTTATCTTAAACCGTGTAAACAGTGCTTCATTCCCAAACACTGTTTCTGGCGTCATTTTTGAGCCTCGTGCTTTTACTGCTGTTGCCGATGGACAGATATGGCTAACGCCTAATGAGACGGCAAAAAAAGCAGTACTGGATGCGATTAATGGATGGGATCCGACAGGAGAGGCGCTGTATTATTTTAATCCGGATACTGCTACAAGCGGATGGATTTGGACACGGCCGCAAATCAAGCGGATTGGAAAACATATATTCTGTAAATAGAGGGGTGAATTATCATGCTTAGAGGAATTCTTATTGGGATACTTGCACTGGGTGTTGCCGGTACAGCGTTTTGGGGTTATCAGGAACACCGGGAGAAAAATGCAATCCTCATTAATGCTGAAAATAATTATCAAAGAGCATTTCATGATTTAACATATCAAGTCGACCTATTGCATGACAAAATTGGAACAACTTTAGCGATGAATTCGAGAGCTTCACTCTCACCTGAATTGGCAGAAGTATGGAGATTGACTTCAGAAGCCCACTCGGACGTAGGTCAGCTGCCTCTAACACTTCTTCCTTTCAATAAAACCGAAGAGTTTTTATCCAATATCGGAGATTTCAGTTATCGGACAGCAGTAAGAGATTTAGAGAAGGAGCCATTATCGGAAAAGGAATACCAAACGCTCAAACAGCTTTATAAGCAATCTGCGGATGTTCAGCAGGATTTACGTAAAGTACAGCATATGGTTCTTGAAAAGAACTTGAGATGGATGGATGTGGAAATGGCTCTCGCGTCCAATAAAGAACCTGCAGACAATACCATTATAGATGGCTTTAAAACAGTGGAAAAAACAGTTGAAGGCTATGGAGAGACAGACTTTGGACCTGCATTTGTAAATATGCAGAAAAAGGATGAAAACTACAAATATCTGAAGGGCAAAGAAATTTCAAAAAAAGAAGCTGCACGTATCGGTCAGCACTATGCAGGTCTGGGGAAGAATGTGAACATCAGAGTAACGGAAAACGGCAAGGGATCTGATTACGGGTTTTTCAGTGTGAGTATCCAAAACAAGAAAACAAATGAAGAAGCAAACATGGATATTACCAAAAAAGGCGGCTATCCAATCTGGTATATCCTGGACCGGAAAGTGGCGAAACAAAAAGTAAGCCTTAATGAGGCAAGCAATAATGCAGTTAAATTTCTAAAGGACAATGGCTTTAAAGATCTGGATTTATTCGAGAGTGCCCAATATGACAATTTAGGGTATTCACCTTTGTTTCGAATCAGGAGGGTGTAAGAATTTATCCGGACTCCATTCGTGTGAAAATTGCGCTTGACAATGGCGGGATGACTGCTTTTTCTGCCGAAGATTATTTAAAATCTCATCACCAGCGTGAAATTCCAGAGCCTGCGATTACTGTGGAAGAGGCAAGAACAAAGGTGAATCCGCAGTTGAAGGTCATGGAAGACAGGCGTGCAATAATTATTAACGATTTGAATCAGGAAGTTTCCTGTTATGAATTTATGGGCACATTGGGTGAAGATACTTACAGGATTTATATAAATGCAGAAACAGGACAGGAAGAAAAAGTTGAAAAGCTTAAGAATGCAGAACCAATATATGAAGATGTAGTGTAGAGAAAGCCGGATAGGCTTTCTCTCTTTTTAGGTCTTTTTGCTCAAAAGAAGCAAAAATGTTATTGCAGGATTCTTATATAGCGTTCATAATTAAATGACAAGATTATCCTTTTACTATGGGGAAGTGTGGAAGTGTGATAAATATTGGTGAAGCATTGATGCTCGAATTGACGTACTCCGAAAAACCTGAAAATTATAAATGTAAGCTTGCCGAAAGAGAAGGAAATAGCTTATATATTGATTATCCAATAAATCAGGAAACGAATAAAACTGCATTTCTGGTCGATGGTACACAGCTGAAGGCTACCTTTTTAGCTGATGATGGAACGGTATATCTTTTTGAAAGCGAAGTTCTAGGAAGAGTTAAGAAAAAAATCCCGATGATGATTTTATCATATCCCGGGGATGAACATTTAGTGAAAATTCAAAGACGGCAGTTTGTCCGGATAGAAACACCAGTTGATGTTGCAATCCATTCGGAAAATAACGAGTTCTCTCCTTTTGTATCCGTTACGGATGATATAAGTGCAGGCGGGGCTGCAATCATCGCTAAGATGGACAGTTCCTTAAAAGCCAATATGAAAATACTTACATATTTCGTATTAGCCATGCAAAACGGTGTCAATTATTATTTGAAACTTAAAAGTAACGTAATAAGAGTCTCTGATCCCCGAAATGGCAAATCGCTAATTTCTGTTCAATTTATGGAGGTAAGCCCGCAGGACAGGCAATTGCTTTTGCGTTTTTGTTTCGAAAGGCAATTGGCCATGAAGAAAAAAGGCCTGGAAATATGAATAAAGGAATAATTTTTATATTCATCTCTCATAATAGATGGTGAAGTCTATTGAATTGATTCTATATTTCCAGTTGGAGAGATGGCCATGATGAAAACGGTGGAGAGGATTATTCTTAAATTAATAATAGTACAATTTATTTTCCTGCTGATCACTCAATTTTTCTTTCATCATATGGATGCATTTCCGGAATTAAAGCAGCTGACACAGTATGAAGGTGTCACAGATCAGAATTTTACTGAGCTGCTTGAAACTTTCAGAAAAAATAATTAGCAGGCAGGCGCCTGCTTATTTTTGTGGTGAAATTTTTAAAAACTGCTTTAAAAATTTGCAAGACTTAAAATACAGCTTATTTATGCACTGAAGAAGACTTATTATGTTAAAATAAAGCGGAATGAACCTGGAGAAAAAGCGGCCAGGGTTACACAGGAGGAACTATGAGTAAACGTATATCAATCGCAATTGACGGCCCAGCTGCTGCAGGGAAAAGTACAGTAGCAAAGATCGTGGCCGAGAAATTATCTTACATATATATTGATACTGGTGCCATGTATCGGGCCTTGACTTATAAAGCAATTCAGAAAAATACAAGCCTTGAAGATGAAGCCTCTCTTATGGAGATTTTAAACAATACAGTTATTGAACTGCAGCCAGGCGAAAAAGGGCAATTAATTTATCTGGACGGCCAGGATGTGACAAATGAAATCAGAACTTCCGAAGTGACAAATTCTGTTTCCGTTGTTTCCATGCATAAGCTGGTTAGGGAAGAAATGGTTTCGCGCCAGCAAAGCTTTGCTTTAAATGGAGGAGTGGTAATGGATGGCCGGGATATCGGAACTCATGTCCTGCCCCATGCAGAAGTGAAGGTTTTCCTTCTGGCTTCTGTCGATGAAAGAGCTCTAAGGCGGCATAACGAAAATATCCAAAAGGGATATTCATCTGACCTGGACAAGTTGAAGGAGGAAATCTCTCTTAGGGACAAGCTGGACTCTGAACGTGAAGTAGCTCCATTAAAAAAAGCGGCTGATGCAAAGGAGATTGATACAACCTCATTGTCAATTGGGCAGGTAGTCGACAGGATAATGGATCTGGCTATTGAAAGGATTGGTTCAAAGTGAATCTCTACGCTTTTGCCAAAGCGGCAGTCTATGGGGTTCTAAAACCCATTTACAGATTTGAAGTATTCGGAAAGGAGAACTTTCCGGAAGAAGGCGGGGTTCTCCTTTGCTCTAATCATATAGATAATCTGGATCCTCCCGTAGTCGGCATTAATGCTCCTAGGCCAGTATATTTCATGGCCAAAGAAGAGCTTTTTAATGTTCCGGTCCTAGGGAAAATTGTTCCCCATCTAAATGCTTTTCCTGTCAAAAGAGGAATGAGTGACAGGGAAGCGTTAAGAAAAGGTCTTGGAATTCTAAAAGAAGGAAATGTTTTAGGTCTGTTCCCGGAGGGTACTAGGAGTAAAACGGGACAGCTGGGAAAAGGGCTGGCCGGAGCAGGTTTTTTTGCTCTCAGATCGGAAGCGCATGTTGTTCCCTGCGCCATTATTGGTCCTTATAAAGCTTTTTCAAAATTAAAAGTTGTTTACGGGAAACCAATTGATATGAAAGAGCTTCGAGAAAGAAAGGCATCAGCGGAGGAAACCACAGAAATGATTATGTCTGAAATCCGTAAATTAATTGAAGATTACTCTTAGACCTTCTTGCTTGACAAAAAACTTCTTTTGTAAGAAGTTAGTAAAAAGGCATTTTTTTAAAAGGCGAAAATATTCGAAAAATAAGGCTTTCCTTTACTGAACAATTTTATAATTAAAACAGTTGAAAAATAGCCTGTAAATAATTAGCCATTCGAGTATTTCTGCTGCTGACACAGGGTTCTTGCCTGGATGGCAGGCAGTTGAATACAGATTAAAAATTTGAAAGCAGCCATTGGATTAAGGAGGAATACATATGTCAGAGGAAATGAATCAAGTAGAAGTTAAAAATTTTGAGGTGGGTGACAAGGTAAAAGGCCAAGTTACCAAGGTTGAAGAAAAGCAAGTCATCGTTGATCTTGCTGACAGCAAACTGGATGGGATTATCCCAATCAGCGAGCTTTCAAGCCTTCACATTGAAAAAGCCGGCGATGCGGTATCAGAAGGAGATCAACTCGAGCTTGAGGTTTTAAAAGTTGAGGAAGATGCTCTTATTCTTTCAAAACGTAAAGTTGATGCCGGTAAGTCATGGGAAACTCTCGAACAGAAATTCAATGAGGGTGAAGTTTTTGAAGCAGAAATAAAAGATGTAGTTAAAGGCGGATTAGTAGTAGACCTGGGTGTTCGCGGATTTGTTCCAGCTTCCCTGGTTGAAGCTCATTTTGTTGAAGATTTTACTGATTATAAAGGCAAAACGATGACATTTAAAATTGTTGAGCTTGATAAAGATAAAAATCGCCTGATTCTTTCCCATCGTGCTGTAATAGAGGAAGAAAAAGGCAAGCAGAAACATCAAGTGCTGGAGTCCCTTCAGGCAGGTGAGGTTCTGGATGGAACAGTTCAAAGAATTACTGACTTTGGAGCATTTGTTGATATCGGCGGAATCGATGGACTTGTCCATATTTCCCAGCTTTCCTATGAGCATGTGGAAAAGCCTTCAGATGTTGTCGAGGAAGGCCAAAAAGTGCAAGTGAAAGTATTAAGCGTCGACCGCGACAATGAACGCATTTCACTATCCATTAAGGAGACTCTTCCTGGACCATGGGATAATATCGGCGAGAAGGCTCCTAAAGGCAGTACACTTGATGGAACAGTAAGAAGACTTGTTTCATACGGAGCATTTGTTGAAGTTTTTCCTGGTGTTGAAGGACTTGTCCATATTTCTCAAATTGCTCATAAGCATATCGGAACTCCGCATGAAGTTCTAAGCGAAGGACAGGAAGTGAAAGTGAAGGTTCTTGATGTGAACGAACAGGATCAGCGCCTGTCATTGAGCATCAAAGATCTGCTTGAAAAAGAGCAGGAAGAAGTGACTGACTATGAACTTCCTGAAGAAACAAAAGGCTTCTCGCTTGGTGATATGATTGGCGACCAGCTAAAGAATTTAAAAAAGTAATGGTGATAAATTGTGTCCAGATCAAAACGTAAATGGGATCATATCCAGCATGCTTTAGCAACAGGCCAGAGCAGCAATACCGGTTTAGCCGATATTGCTTTTGTACATCAAAGCCTTCCTGATGCGTTTCTTGATCAGGCAGATTTAGGCACTTCAATTGGCGAACTTTCATTAAGTTCGCCAATTTTCATAAATGCCATGACAGGGGGCGGAGGAGAAAGAACGGTTCAAATTAACCGGGATCTCGCCTTGGCCGCCAAATCAACAGGCCTTGCTATGGCAGTAGGGTCTCAGATGTCTGCACTTAAAGATCCAAGTGAAGCAGAATCCTACCGGGTTGTCAGACGGGAAAACTCCCGAGGAATTATTTTAGGCAACTTAGGAAGTGAAGCTACAATCGATCAGGCAAAAGCAGCAGTTGATATGATTGAAGCAAATGCACTGCAAATTCATTTAAATGCTGTACAGGAATTGACCATGCCGGAAGGTGACCGTGATTTTCGCGGTGCATTAAAAAGAATTGAAAAAATTGTCGCCCATTCCGAAGTTCCAGTAGTAGTAAAAGAAGTAGGGTTTGGCATAAATAAAGAAGCAGCTTCAATGCTTGCCTCAGTCGGCGTTAAAGGCATTGATATCGGCGGATTTGGAGGAACAAATTTCTCCCGTATTGAAAATGCAAGAAGAGATAGACTGTTAACGTTTTTCGATGAATGGGGAATACCGACAGCTGTCTCCATTGCAGAAGCTGCATCTTTAAAAGCAGGCGTTGCTGTTATTGCTTCCGGGGCATTCGGACAAGCTATGAAATAGCAAAGGCAATTGCACTTGGTGCAGGAGCTGCTGGGATGGCGGGGTTCTTTTTAAAGGTCCTAATGAAAGAAGGAATTGAGGCACTTATCGAAGAAATTAACAACATTCATTCTGAATTGAAGATGATCATGACAGCTTTGGGGACAAAAAGCATCGCGGAACTCCAGCAGTCTCCCATAATCATATCTGGAAGGACCCATCATTGGCTGAATGAACGCGGAATTGAGACAAAAGCATATTCCAGGCGGACCATCCAAAAATAGCTCTCGTCATTTGACGAGAGCTATTTTTTTCATTCTGGCTGCAGTGCATAGCAAGGCGAAGCAGCTTTTCTTAACTGTATTTCGAATCATTCAGAGATCTGGCTTCTTCGGGACTCTGCATCTTGGAAGCTCCAGGATAATGAAGTGCCTGGTCGCGATCGGACTCCACTTTTCCGCTATTTTTTAGCTTTTTTTCCTGTCTGTCTTTGCCCATATATAACACCTCCATGTTATTAAGATGAAGTGAGCGCGTGAGAATTATGCAAAAAGACAGCTGGGATTCATTTGGCAATGCTTTTGAATTTGAAGGGTTAATTTACATACGAAGTAGCCATAATGGAAATGATAGGAGGTAGAGGATGGAAGGATTATTTTTTTATTGGATTTCCTGGATGGTTTGGATTATGGCGACTTTTTTTATGGCTCGAACGAATAAATACAGGTTTTTATTGTCTGCCTGGATCTTATGCTTAATGATCCTGTCACCCTTGACACTTAATATCCTTAATTTTGAAATTGGTATCGCTGCACTTTTTTTGCTTGTATCACTATATATTTTCGCCCGGAGACTAAAAAAGTTGAGCAAACTTTATTTCCTTTTTTGCACATTCATCCTGATGATGGCCTATGTCACTTTTCACCTTTTTGAACTGTTTGATCCTGTTTGGGTGATTTTCCCCGGGAATGGATGCTTTCATTCCTTATGGTTTATATGGCTGTACTCCTGCAAAAAAACAGAATGCTCAGGCTGCCGTTAATATTGCTCGGGGGCATCCAGGGAGAATTTCTATATGCCTTTATCCTTAAACCATTTTCCTTTCCGTATACGATTGGATCATTGGCCTTTTTGGATATCATGAGCATTTCATTTTCCATATCGGCTTTATGGATTGCGGTGCATTGGACGGTCCAATACATTGAAGCCAACTTTAAACATTTTGAAAGGGAGAAACAAAAATTATCATGAGTGAATACACATACCCGATTCTTTTTGGTCTGGCTATAGGAACCTTGACACGTATTTATATGCTTCGGACCGATTACCGTCAATACCCTACATATTTGCACGGGAAAATTATTCATGTTGCTTTAGGATTCATTGCTGCAGGCCTTGGAACGGTGGCTATTCCTTCAATTATGGAGGAAGACTTCACAGCCGTCACCTTTCTGACTCTGGCTGCATCCCAGTTTAGAGAAGTCAGAAATATGGAGAGAAACACACTGACTGAACTGGACAGCTACGAAATGGTTCCGAGAGGAAAAACATATATAGAAGGTGTAGCAATAGCCTTTGAAAGCAGGAATTATCTTGTAATCTTCACATCATTGCTTAGTACGCTAGGCTATCTGCTGTTTAATATATGGGGAGGTCTTGCGGCAGCCGTTCTTGCCATAGTGGTTTCCACGAAATTGATGTCGGGTGGAAGGCTGAAGGATATTGTAGATGTTGAGTTTGTGGAACCGCGTTTTGATGGAGCAGGCTTGTATGTGGACAATATTTACATTATGAATATCGGTTTGCCTGAAAGGCAAGAGGAAGTGCTCCGATATGGCATGGGCTTTATTTTAAATCCAAAAAATTTCAATGCCCGATCCACTATTGCCAATCTGGGACAGAGGCAGGCTATATTGCATGATGTTTCTACTGCTTTGGGTGTTTACCGGGATTCAGGGACTCCTGCGCTTGTTCCTCTGGCGAAAAGGGATCTGGATGATGGGCGTGTTGGGGTATTTGTTTTGCCCCAGGTAAAGGATGTTAATAAAGCCCTAAAAGTCATCGAAGCAGTCCCGACACTCGAAAATGCGATTAGGATGCCTTCTGAACGGCAAACGAATGGGAAAGGAAGTTAGAGTATGGTGCTTGAAAAATACATACTGGCTGCTATTACAACAAATCCATCCAAGATACCGTCAGGGACTGCCGTTTTTCATTGTGAAGATAAAAAAGAAATGGAAATCATCGCAGCCAATCTTGAAGCAATTCTAGACGGAATTGCCCATGCCTTAACAGAAGAACTTTATGTAATTGTTAAGCATTAAGGGAGGTTTCCAAGTTTTTCATTGCCGTGAAGGTTTCTCTTTGTTAAAATATCTAAGTTAGACCCTTCTATCTTTGAGAAGGGTTTATTTTATAAATGTAAAGCGGTTTGGATGGTTTTAACATCAATGTAGTGTTATTGTGGACAGCCATCTGTATGCTTACTTTAAGTAAAAGGCATTTCTGGAACATAGACGCAAAGTTTAACAATTTAAGAATAAAGAATTGAAAGGGTGATGTTCATGGCAAAACCAGTTTTGGCTATTGTCGGGCGTCCTAACGTTGGCAAATCAACGATATTTAACAGAATTGTAGGAGAACGGATATCGATTGTCGAAGATATTCCGGGAGTGACCAGGGACAGAATTTATAGTTCTGCAGAATGGCTGACACATGATTTTAATATTATTGATACAGGCGGAATTGATATTGGGGATGAGCCATTTTTAGATCAAATTCGTCTTCAGGCAGAAATTGCGATAGATGAAGCTGATGTCATTGTCTTTCTTGTGAACGGAAGAGAGGGTGTCACAAGCGCAGATGAGGAAGTTGCAAAAATTTTATATAAAGCCAAAAAGCCTGTAGTTCTGGGTGTGAATAAGATTGATAACCCTGAGATGCGGGATTTGATTTATGACTTTTATGCACTTGGCTTTGGTGAGCCGTTTCCAATTTCAGGTTCTCATGGTCTTGGTCTTGGAGACTTGCTTGATGAAGCTGCCAAGCATTTTCCGAAACATGGCCAAAGTGAATATGGAGAAGATGTCATTAAGTTTTCATTAATTGGCCGCCCGAATGTCGGGAAATCCTCCCTTGTAAACGCAATGCTTGGTGAAGAACGGGTCATTGTCAGCAATATCGCAGGCACCACAAGAGATGCAATCGACTCGAAGGTGAAAGTGGATGGACAGGAATATGTCATCATCGATACTGCGGGTATGCGGAAAAAAGGGAAAGTGTATGAAACAACAGAAAAGTATAGTGTACTAAGAGCCTTGAGGGCAATCGAGCGTTCCGATGTTGTCCTGGTGGTTATTGATGGGGAAGAAGGAATCATTGAACAGGACAAGCGCATTGCCGGTTATGCTCATGAAGCAGGCAGAGCTGTTGTAATTGTTGTCAATAAGTGGGATGCTGTTGAAAAAGATGAGAAAACAATGAAGGCATTTGAACAAAATATCCGTGAGCATTTTCAATTCCTGGATTATGCACCTGTTGTTTTCCTTTCTGCCAAAACGAAAAAGCGTATTCATACACTTATCCCAATGATTAACACAGCCAGTGAAAATCATTCTTTACGTGTTGAAACAAGCGTCCTGAATGATGTTGTCATGGATGCTATTGCAATGAACCCAACGCCAACAGATAAAGGAAGACGCCTAAGGGTTTATTACACCACACAGGTTGCTGTGAAGCCGCCGACATTTGTTGTGTTTGTCAATGATCCTGAACTTCTTCATTTTTCATATGAACGTTTCCTGGAAAACAGAATCAGGGACGCTTTTGGTTTTGAAGGTACACCTATTAAGATATTTGCAAGGGAAAGAAAATAATGCGATGACGCCGGCCGGGAAGCTTTAAAATGTGTCTGGCAGGCAGAATCGGATGAATTTTCAATGCATCCAAATACATTAAAAGGCAGTGATCAAATGGAGCGGAAAAAAGAAAGTGTAGCTGTAGCAGGTGCCGGCAGCTGGGGTACTGCCCTGGCGATGGTGCTTGCGGATAATGGGCATGACGTCAGACTGTGGGGCCATAATCCTGATCAGATAGTGGAAATTAATAAGCACCATACTAATCAAAAATATCTATCAGGAATACATCTGCCTGCAGAAATAAAGGGATATACATCGCTTGAAGAGGCTTTAAGCGGAACTGACACCTTGATTTTGGCAGTGCCGACAAAGGCCATTCGTGAAGTAATCGGGAAGATCAAGGGAATTAGAAAAGAGCCCCTGACTATTGTGCACGTAAGTAAAGGAATAGAACCTGATTCACTTCTCAGAATTTCTGAAATGATTGAAGGGGAAATGCCCGGAAACCTTCTGGACAGTGTTGTGGTGCTCTCAGGCCCAAGCCATGCAGAAGAAGTTAGTCTGAGGCATCCAACTACTGTTACGG
Source organism: Cytobacillus firmus (assembly GCF_023612095.1). Classification (GTDB taxonomy): domain Bacteria; phylum Bacillota; class Bacilli; order Bacillales; family Cytobacillaceae; genus Cytobacillus. The sequence continues at coordinate 1,523,423 of NZ_CP086235.1, forward strand.
TGTCTTCAAAAGATATGGACGCTGCCGAAAAAATTCAGGATTTATTTATCAATAACAATTTCAGAGTATATACCAACCCCGATATCATTGGAGTGGAAATTGGCGGTGCTTTAAAAAATATCATCGCCCTTGCTGCCGGAATTACAGATGGCTTAGGTTATGGAGACAATGCCAAGGCAGCCTTGATAACCAGAGGTCTTGCTGAAATCGCCCGTCTAGGGATGAAGATGGGGGCAAGCCCGCTTACCTTTTCCGGATTAGCGGGGATCGGGGACTTGATCGTTACATGTACCTCCGTCCATTCACGCAATTGGAGAGCAGGAAACCTTCTTGGAAAGGGACATAATCTGCAGGAAGTCCTGGATAATATGGGCATGGTCGTAGAGGGAGTCAGGACAACAAAAGCAGCGCATCAGCTGGCTCAAAAATATGACGTGAAAATGCCAATTACCACAGTTCTGTATGATGTCCTTTTTAATAATGTGAATGCGAAGGATGCTGTTGATCTTCTGATGGCAAGAGGAAAAACACATGAGATGGAAGACCTCGCGAACGTTTTGGAAGATCAAAGCGGGAGTAAAAAAACCTGATATCGATATAAATATAAAAATTTAGGCATTAGATGATGCGAGACAGCAGGTTCCTGCATACAATGCAACGAAGCAAACTAGTGTAATGAACAGGGTGCTGGGTTATTTAGTCAAATGGCTGAGGTAAAGAATTGCCCCTTCTTTGCCTCAGTTTTTTTTTGTGTTCATTTTTTCGTAATGAAAAGCTTTTAGATTTATCCATTTAATATGTTATAATACATTTCGGAAAAGGGAGTTGATTATATGTCACCGTCTTTAATGAAAATGTGGATATCTCTAGCCTCTATGGGATTTATGTTTTTATCTATAATATTAATTTATCTTAGCCGCTACAAGCTGAAAGCTGGAGTTTTTAAGGTAATTACAGCATTTGTTGCCTACTTTTTAATGATAATCAGCGGAATTATTATAGTGATTGTCGTGTTCAGCGGTCCGACAAGCAGCTAGCACTTTTACATAAAGGGTTGATTAAATGAAAAAAACTTTTAACATGTTTTTGCTTTTGCTGAGCGGTGTTTTGATTCTGACAGGCTGTATGTATCCTGAAGAAAAATTATCCCAAAATCAGATAGCCTATAAGGATCAGATTCAATCTGTCCAGTCTGCAGTGGATCAATACAGGGAAGCAAATGGTGGTCTTCTGCCGATTAAAACCAAGGGGCAGACAACTCCTATCTATCAAAAATATCCAATCGATTTTAAAAAAGTTGCTCCGGAATATATGGCAGAGCCGCCTGGAAATGCCTTTGAATCCGGCGGGGTTTTTCAATATGTGATTGTTGACGCAGAAACAGATCCGAAAGTGAAAATTTTTGATTTAAGAATTGCTGAAACAATCAGGGATATTAACCTGAGGATTAAAGCACATGGATTCCCGCCATATAAAGAGCAAATAGCTGAAAATGTTTATACAATGGACTTTAAAAAATTGGGATTTAAGGAAGAGCCAAAAGCCCTCAGTCCTTATAGCGGCCAGAGCCTTCCATATGTCGTAACCGGCAATGCTGAAGTATATGTAGATTATCGGGTTGATTTGTATAAGGCATTGGAGAATAAGAAGAACAAACCTGAACCTGGAAAGGATATTAGAAATCTTCTTGTAGAGGATTCTGATTTTGTTCCCGCCTATTCACTGCCTTATACGATTGAGCCCGGCACAAATGATCCAATCTTTTTGGTGAAATAGTCATAACCCTTCTCCTGCAAAATATATTGTAGGAGAAGGGTTATTTTTTTATCTATTTTTATAACCACTCTTCAACTAATGACTAAAAGCATAAAGGCAAAGAAATAAAGGCGCAGGGGAGTTTCTAAATAATTTAGGAAATTTGGAATGGCCTGCTGTCCATTCCGGACTGTCATCGCATTGGAGCTCTACAGCTGGGCTGACAGATGCAGTGCACTTTCCTGATAGGGGGGTAAAAAAGAAAAAAACTGTCATAACAATGTAGGACAACATCATACACATATAATGTCCAAACATAATAGATAGGATAATATTATCCCATTAACTCAAGATTTCAGGAGGGGATCACTTGGAAAAGGTTGATATTTTTAAAGATATTGCCGAAAGAACTGGCGGCGATATATATTTCGGGGTAGTTGGCGCAGTTCGCACCGGCAAATCTACATTTATAAAAAAGTTCATGGAATTGGTTGTACTGCCAAATATGGAAAACGAAGCGGAACGTGCCCGCACACAGGATGAGCTTCCCCAAAGTGCTGCCGGCAAGACAATTATGACCACAGAACCGAAATTTGTTCCTAACCAGGCTGCTACAGTTCATGTAGCAGAAGGGCTGGATGTAAATATCAGGCTTGTGGACTGTGTGGGATATACAGTACCGGGAGCGAAGGGCTATGAAGACGAAAACGGCCCGAGAATGATCAATACACCATGGTATGAAGAGCCAATTCCTTTTCACGAAGCTGCTGAAATAGGAACAAGAAAGGTGATTCAGGAGCATTCCACAATCGGAGTGGTGATTACAACAGACGGAACCATCGGGGAGATACCGCGTGCAAACTATATTGAGGCAGAAGAAAGAGTTATTGATGAGTTAAAGGAAGTTGGCAAGCCGTTTATCATGATCATTAACAGCGTCCAGCCTCACCACCCAAATACGGATGCCCTTAGAAATGATCTTGCCGAAAAATATGATATCCCTGTCCTGGCCATGAGCGTAGAGGGCATGAGAGAATCGGATGTATTAAATGTTATGCGAGAAGCTCTTTATGAGTTCCCGGTACTGGAAGTGAATGTAAATCTTCCAAGCTGGGTTATGGTGCTGCATGAAGATCACTGGCTTCGTGAAAGCTATCAGGAAGCAGTTAAAGAAACGGTTAAGGATATTAAGAGGCTAAGAGATGTTGACCGTGTGGTCCATCAATTCAGCGACTTTGAATTCATTGACCGGGCAGGCCTTGCAGGAATTGAAATGGGGCAGGGAGTAGCCGAAATTGACTTATATGCGCCGGACGATCTTTATGATGAGGTCCTTAAAGAGATAGTGGGTGTTGAAATCCGCGGAAAAGACCACTTGCTCGAGCTGATGCAGGAATTTGCCCATGCAAAAGCTGAGTATGATCAAATTTCCGATGCGCTGAGAATGGTGAAGCAAACCGGCTACGGCATCGCTGCTCCTTCACTGGCTGATATGAGTCTCGATGAACCGGAAATTACACGCCATGGATCACGCTTTGGTGTAAGGCTAAAGGCTGTTGCTCCATCCATTCATATGATAAAAGTTGATGTGGAATCTGAGTTCTCTCCTATCATCGGAACAGAGAAGCAAAGCGAAGAACTCGTCCGCTACCTGATGCAGGACTTTGAAGATGATCCACTTTCAATCTGGAACTCCGACATCTTTGGACGCAGCCTCAGCTCCATCGTAAGAGAAGGAATTCAGGCAAAATTGTCCCTGATGCCTGAAAACGCAAGATATAAACTCAAAGAGACATTAGAAAGAATCATCAACGAAGGCTCGGGCGGATTAATTGCGATAATTCTTTAATGAAGGCTCCTTTTGGAGTCTTTTTTTGCGGTGGAATGAGTCGGGATCCGGGCCAACTTCGGACACAGGAGGAGAAAATCCAGTGTTCTAAGTCCGAACCCAGAGCACCTTAAAGGAACTGGCAACCCTTGCAATTTGAAATAATATGTTTCAACCCGTATGATAAGGGTAATTAAACGAGGTCAGCGTATTACAAATATGTTGCAAATAAGAAAAGATTCCCATTAAATCATGAAATATTCTTGATAACAGCATTTGATTGTGATAATCTTTTAACAGAATTACCGTTATGGCGGCCAAACCCTTATTTTAAAAGGGTTTATAATGATTTTTTGATTGAAAAATTTCAATTTATCATTTAATATAAGGCTTGTTAAACAAAAACACGCCATAACGTATAGAATTCAGTAATTTTGTTTACAAATGTATGTAAGGAATCTTATTTTACTGGGTTTTATCCATATTTGGGAGGAGGTGAAAGGCATGAACAAAACAGAACTAATTAACGCAGTTGCAGAGGCTGGCGAACTTTCTAAAAAAGACGCGACTAAAGCAGTTGATGCTGTTTTCGATACAATCCTTGATGCTTTGAAAAATGGTGATAAGGTACAACTAATCGGTTTCGGAAACTTTGAAGTTCGCGAACGTGCTGCCCGCAAAGGACGCAACCCGCAAACTGGCGAAGAAATCGAAATCGCTGCAAGCAAAGTTCCTGCTTTCAAACCAGGCAAAGCGCTTAAAGATGCAGTTAAATAATCTACATACAAGTGCTTAAAGCTTATGCTTGAGCAAAAAACCGCGATATATTCGCGGTTTTTTCTTTTTGTGTTACTGGCCTTTAAAAAGAAGAGGATTCACCCTGTTCACGGTATTTTATTTGAAGATGTTTCAGTTTTGCCTGAATGAAGGGGTTATGCTAATATGAACATATTATTACCACAGTGTTAATACATAGGAGGCATTAATATGGCAGAGGTAAATCGTGCCCAGTTAGAAGATGCGGTGCGTTTAATATTGGAAGCAATCGGTGAAGACCCGAATCGTGAAGGACTTCTTGATACACCAAAACGAGTCGCAAAAATGTACGAAGAAGTTTTTATGGGACTTAACCAGGACCCTAAAGAATACTTTGATACAGTATTTGGCGAGGACCATGAGGAACTTGTTTTGGTTAAAGATATTCCGTTCTACTCTATGTGTGAACATCATCTTGTGCCTTTCTTTGGGGTTGCCCATGTAGCATACATCCCGCGGAATGGGAGAGTAACAGGATTAAGCAAACTCGCCAGAGCTGTAGAGGCAGTTGCGAAACGTCCTCAGCTTCAGGAACGCATTACATCTACTGTAGCAAATTCGATCCTGGAAAAGCTTGAGCCGCATGGTGTGATGGTTGTTGTGGAAGCAGAGCATATGTGCATGACAATGCGCGGAGTTAAAAAGCCCGGTTCAAAAACGGTGACATCAGCAGTAAGAGGCGTATTTGCAGAGGATGCAAGAGCACGTGCAGAAGTCCTTTCACTGATAAAACAATAATATGGACTCTGTTTATGAGTGAGTTTGGGCAATAAACAGATCAAAGGCTGAAAGATAAAACTTTTAGCCTTTTTTTGTAACTAATTATCAATCACCAGCATATAGCAAAGGATGGTATGAATGGAAAAGAAAAATCCATCAGGAAACGATTATATTGTGATTAAAGCAAAAGAAGACGGTGTTAATGTAATAGGGTTAACAAGAGGATCCGATACAAGATTCCACCATTCAGAAAAACTTGACCAGGGAGAAGTCATGATTGCGCAATTTACAGAGCATACTTCTGCGATTAAAATCAGGGGGAATGCCAGGATCATGACAAGCTATGGAGAACTCGAAAGTGAGGCTAAGAAATAGCTTTCCCCTGGAATAGAAGGTCAGAATATTTTCATAAGATAATGTCCTGACATGTTCCTGTCATTTATGATATAATTGTCTCTGCTTGAATATTTCTCTTGAATACAAGATACCGGGTAAAAGGCTTTTTTGCCCGTTTTATATTTAATAGGAAATAATGAATTGGTTAAAAATAGATAATAATATGTAAGGCGTTTTGTATCCGTTCTCTTTGTCGCGGTAATCACATGGAGAAATAGCGGCTGGGAAAAGAAAATTAAGGGGAAACAAGGGTGATGGCATGCATGATGTGAAGATTAAATTAGCAGATGTGAAAGAACAGATTGAAAAAAAAGTTAACCACCCTTATCTGCTCAGGTATATTGATTCACCTGTTATTGATGAAGACAAGCTTCTGCTTTTTATCTCTTTACTTGATGATGTGGAGATACCTGAATCAAAAGCAGAAAAATATGCAGTAACTGCAATGCTTATCCAAATCGCCCTTGATACCCACGAACTTGTTAAGAACGATGAATCTGAAGACAAAGGTCTTAAACATAGACAGCTTACTGTCCTTGCTGGTGTTTATTACAGCGGATTATATTACAAGATTCTCGCAGCTCTTGATGATATCAAAATGATCAGGGTCTTCGCGGATGGGATTAAAGATGTAAATGAGCATAAAATTTCGCTTTATCAGAAATCTCCTGAAGCGGTCGACACTCTGATGAGTTCAGTCAGGAAAGTAGAGGCGTCACTTTTTGAAAAGCTGGCTGACGCATTCAGCAAAACAGCATGGAAAGAAGTAATATCCAATCTTTTATTCATTAAGCGCCTGATTATGGAGAAGCAGCAGTTCATGAAGGAAGGCACCTCAGTTGTTTTTGAAGCGCTTAAAAAGCTGACTTTCCCAAAAGTGAAAGAGATGTCTGCTGAGCAGAGGAAATATCTGATTCTCATTTGCGACAGGTATATTGACTTTTCAAGGAATATTGTCGATCAATCACTGCTGAATTTTCCTATGGCAAATGAATTACTGGAGCAGCGTATTCACTGCATTTTCAATAATAATCAGTCTGTGGCTAAAACTTTTGTGGAAGAAGGATAAAATATGCAGCAATCAAAAGAAGAACGTGTTCATAGCGTATTTGAAAAGATTTATGGCAACTACGATAAAATGAATTCTGTTATCAGCTTTCAGCAGCATTTAAGATGGCGTAAAGATACAATGAAAAAGATGAATGTTCAAAAAGGTGCAAAAGCGCTTGATGTCTGCTGCGGAACAGCCGATTGGTCCATTGCGCTCGCTGAAGCCGTAGGTGAAAACGGTAAAGTGACAGGCTTGGATTTCAGCAAAAATATGCTGAAGATTGGTGAGGAAAAAATCAAAGAGCGGAAACTGAAGCAAGTGGAGCTTGTGCATGGTAATGCAATGGAGCTTCCTTTCGCTGACAATTCATTCGATTATGTGACAATCGGTTTTGGTCTGCGCAACGTGCCGGATTATCTGCAGGTGTTAAAAGAAATGAACCGTGTCGTAAAGCCAGGGGGTCTGGCAGTATGTCTGGAGACTTCTCAGCCAACACTGTTCGGATACAAGCAGGCATATTATTTCTACTTCCGCTTTGTTATGCCTATGTTTGGAAAGCTTTTTGCCAAAAGCTTTAATGAGTATTCCTGGCTGCAGGAATCTGCGAGAGACTTTCCCGGAATGAAAGAACTTGCAGGAATGTTCGAGGAAGCAGGCTTTAAAAACGTTACATTTAAGCCTTATAGCGGCGGAGTGGCTGCCGTACACATTGGAACGAAATAAAAAATAATAACTTGTTCTGTATGTTTCTCATGGAAAAAGAGAATAGATCAGACGGGATCGATAAGCTGGGTGAGTAAGCAAATGAAATTGAAAATGATGTATTCATTTTTAAATTCAGATTTAAATGTTATAGAAAACGAGCTGGAGGAGACGATTAAAGCTGAGTCTCCCCTATTGCATCAGGCTTCCCTGCATCTGCTGCAGGCCGGGGAAAAGAATCCGCCCAGTTTTCGTTTTGCTGGCTGCGAAGTTCGGAGAATACGATATTGATAAAATTAAAAACGTAGCTGTATCACTGGAGCTTATCCATATGGCGTCGCTTGTCCATGATGATGTTATTGATGATGCAGAACTGCGCAGGGGACAGCCTACCATCAAAGCAAAATGGGATAATAAGATTGCCATGTATACCGGTGATTATATTTTTGCGCGTGCGCTGGAATTAATAACAAATGTGGAAAATCCGCATGCCCATAAAATTCTCTCTCATACACTTGTGGAACTGTGTATAGGCGAAATAGAGCAAATTAAAGATAAGTATAACTATGACCAGAATATCAGGACATATTTCCGGAGAATTAAAAGGAAAACAGCCATGCTGATAGCTGTGAGCTGCCAGCTTGGCGGAATTGCGGCTAATGTAGAGGAAGATATACATAGAAAACTTTTTAAATTCGGCTATTATGTGGGAATGTCCTATCAGATCATTGACGATGTTCTGGATTTTGTCGGTACAGAAAAAGAACTTGGCAAGCCGGCAGGAGGAGATCTCCTTCAGGGAAACATTACGCTTCCTGCTTTATTTGCAATGGAGGATCATAGAATCTCCGAACAAATCAGAAGAGTCCACGAAGGTACTGAACGAAGTGATATAGAAAACATAATTGCTATGGTCAAATATTCCGGTGCAATTGAAAAATCTCTGCAAATTAGTGATAAATATCTGCAGAAAGCTTTAGCGGTACTTGAAGAACTGCCTCATTCCAAATCCAAGAAAGCTTTACGGGATATTGCAAAATTTATAGGCAAAAGAAAATTTTAATTTAGTGTACCAATTGCCAGCACTCTACCGGGTGCCGGCAATTTCTCTGTTTGGGAAGTTAAAATAAAAAAGCGCTTTCAAATTTATGTTGCTAAATTTTCAAAACAATGTTAATATTTTCGTGGATTAACATTATAACTATACATAAGTTTTAGGAGTGGAATTCAATGGAAAGAACTTTTTTAATGGTTAAACCAGACGGTGTACAGCGCAATTTAATCGGGGAAATCGTTTCCCGTTTCGAAAAGAAAGGCTTTCAGCTAGTAGGCGGCAAGCTAATGAGTATTAGCCAGGAACTTGCGGAAGAGCATTATGGAGAGCATAAAGAGCGTCCATTCTTTGGAGAGCTAGTTGACTTTATTACATCCGGACCAGTTTTCGCAATGGTGTGGGAAGGTGAAAATGTTATCGCAACAGCTCGTCAGATGATGGGTTCAACAAATCCTAAAGATGCTGCTCCAGGAACAATCCGCGGAGATTTCGGCATTACAGTTGGAAAAAATGTAATTCATGGATCCGATTCACCTGTAAGTGCAGAACGTGAAATTGGCCTTTTCTTCAAAGAAGAAGAAAAAGTGGAATACAAAAAATTAATGAATGACTGGATTAACTAATATTTTAAAGAGTACTTGTCCATGACAAGTGCTTTTTTTGTAACCGAATTCATTATTTCAGCTGGATGGGTATAACCATAAAAGAAAAAAGCTCACCGGTATTATCAGAGGGGAAATAGAATGGCCGACGATTATCAGGAATTTATACAAAATATAAAAAGAAAAACAGGAATTGATCTTTCGCTGTACAAAGAAGCTCAAATGAAGAGAAGGCTCATATCCCTGTATGAGAAAAAAGGCTTTCAATCATTTGGAAGTTTTTTTAGCGCGTTAGTCAAGAATAGAGAACTGCTGAATGATTTTTTGGACAGGATGACAATAAATGTTTCCGAATTTTACCGGAATGCACAAAGGTGGGAGGTGCTCGAAAAAAATATCCTGCCTGGACTATTAGATCAAAATAGGAATCTGAAAATCTGGAGCGCTGCCTGTTCCACTGGTGAAGAACCTTATACAATTGCCATGATATTATCAAAAATGCAGCCAATGTCGCAAATCAAGATAAATGCAACTGATATTGATGAAAATGCCCTGGCAAGGGCACGGATGGGTCTTTACCCTGAGCGTTCGCTAAACGAAGTTCCTGATATGATGAAACAAAAGTTTTTTCAGCGGGAAGGAAGTTTCTATAAAATATCCGAGGATATAAAAAGGACAGTAACTTTCAAAAAGCAAAATCTCCTTTCAGATGATTTTGGCGGTCCGTATGATCTCATCGTATGCAGGAACGTTCTCATATATTTTACAGAGGAAGCAAAGGATCAGCTTTATCATAAATTCAGCGGCGCATTAAGAAAAGATGGGATATTCTTTGTTGGGAGCACTGAACAGATTTTTAACTCAGGCCGCTATCAACTGGCATCTGCTGAAACTTTCTTTTATAAAAAAGAATAATAACACATTGAGGATGATTATTTGGTCGTCCTCTTTTTCTTTTGTTTTTTAGTTTGGTAGTAAATAATATTCGTGTTAAAATGGCTCCATTCATAAGAAGAAATAAAATATTATAGGAATTTTCAATTTTATCTATTCTTATATTTATCATTATGTTATATTGGTACATAATCCTTTAATGAGTTGAAGGGGGAAAGAGTTTTGAGATATCTTACATCTGGTGAATCTCACGGACCGCAGCTGACTACTATAATAGAAGGGCTGCCAGCAGGAATGCCGCTCGTAGATTCAGATATAAACGAAGAGCTTGCCAGACGCCAGAAAGGATATGGCAGAGGCAGAAGGATGCAAATTGAAAAAGATACTGTTCAAATAACAGCCGGGATCAGACATGGATACACACTGGGATCCCCGGTAGCACTTGTTGTTGAGAATAATGATTGGAAGCACTGGACAAAAATTATGGGCCAGGATCCTCTCAATCCTGAAGATGAGGCAGAAATGAAAAGAAAAATCTCCCGTCCTCGCCCAGGCCATGCTGATTTAAATGGTGCCCTAAAATATGGGCACAGGGATATGAGAAATGTTTTAGAGCGATCTTCAGCCAGAGAAACCACAGTGAGAGTGGCTGCCGGTGCAGCTGCAAAAAAACTGCTTTCTCAGCTGGGGATTGAGGTTGCAGCACATGTTATTGAAATTGGCGGGGTTATTTCAGGCCAAAGAGATTATTCTTCACTTAAGGAGTTAAAGGAAATTACAGAAGAATCGCCCGTTCGCTGTCTGGATCAGACTGCCTCCCAAAAAATGATGGCTGCGATCGATTCCGCTAAGGAAAATGGCGATTCCATCGGCGGTGTAGTGGAGGTTATTGTTGAAGGAATGCCACCGGGAGTTGGAAGTTATGTACACTATGACCGAAAGCTTGATTCGAAGCTTGCAGGTGCGATGGTGAGCATCAATGCTTTTAAAGGTGTCGAGTTTGGCATAGGTTTCGAGGCAGCAAGGAAGCCTGGAAGTGAAGTTCATGATGAAATCGCATGGGACCCGGATAAAGGCTATTATCGGAAAACAAACCGTCTTGGCGGCTTAGAAGGGGGCATGTCAACGGGAATGCCAATCGTCATCAGAGGAGTAATGAAGCCAATACCCACTCTCTATAAACCGCTGCAAAGTGTAGATATCGAAACAAAGGAACCGTTCTCAGCAAGCATAGAGCGTTCTGACAGCTGTGCGGTGCCGGCAGCTGCAGTCGTTGCAGAAAATGTGATTGCCTGGGAACTGGCTTCAGCCATTGTAGACCAGTTTTATTCTGACCGGTTTGAGACATTAAAAGCGTCCGTTGAACAGCAAAGACAATTTGCGAGGGAGTTTTAATGAAAAGGATTTTAATCAAAACACCTGACAAGGCCTATCCGGTTTATATAGGGTCCGGAGCAATTGAGGGATTGGGATCATATATTAAAGATGCTTTTCCGGCCTTGACAAATGTAATGATCATCACGGATGAAACGGTTCGGGACCTGCATCTGCCAGAGCTGGAAGCGTCACTTACGGGGATTGAGGCCAAAGTCTGTACTGTGCCAAGCGGTGAGAAAGCCAAAACCTTTGAAGTTTACTATCAGTGCTTGTCCTTTGCTCTGGAACATAAACTTGATCGAAAATCTCTTATCCTGGCGTTTGGCGGGGGAGCTGTCGGAGATTTGGCAGGTTTTGTCGCAGCCACATTTATGAGAGGAATACCCTTCATTCAGATTCCAACTACCATCCTGGCACATGATAGCGCTGTGGGAGGAAAAGTTGCCATCAACCATCCTTCAGGAAAAAATATGGCAGGGTCTTTTTACCAGCCCCAGGCAGTGTTTTATGATCTGGCGTTTCTTGACTCCCTGCCTCAGAAAGAGCTGCGCTCAGGGTTTGCAGAAGTCATAAAGCATAGCCTGATAGATGATATGAACTTTTATTTGAACCTTAAAAACAACATCCTTACCCTTGAAAGCCTTCCCTCTGATGAATTAAGCAGGATGCTTACAAAGGGAATAGAGATCAAGGGCAGGATTGTTGCAGAGGATGAAAAGGAAGCTGGCGTTCGGGCATTTCTGAATTTCGGCCATACTCTGGGCCATGCAATTGAAGCGGAGAAAGGCTATGGAGAATGGACACATGGCGAATCTGTGGCAGTAGGGATGATATTTGCACTTCAATTAAGTAAAACACTGCTGGATCTTTGCTTTGATGTTAACGAATTCAAACGCTGGCTTGATCAGCTTGGCTACAAAACAGATCTCCCTGAAGATTTATCACATTCAAAACTGCTTGAGCGGATGAAGCAGGATAAAAAATCAGAGGGACAGAATGTCCGCTTTGTTCTTTTAGAGGAAGTGGGTAAGCCTGTCATATATCAGGTTTCTGATGACCTGATTTTGCGGGAGCTTGCTATTTTTACAAAATAAAAAGGCTGACAAAACAGTTATGGGAGGTGCTGTAAGTGATTCGAGGGGTGAGGGGAGCCGTCACCGTAGATGAGAATTGTGAAGCCGAGATATTAGAAGCGACTGAGCTGCTGATCAGGCAAATGATTCAGGAAAATAATATTATATCTGAGGATGTAGCTTCTGTCTTTATATCCGTTACGGAAGAATTAACAGCAGCCTTTCCCGCAAAGGCAATGCGTTCAATAGAAGGCTGGACATACGTTCCTGTCATGTGCATGAAAGAAATTCCTATTGAAGGATCGCTCCCTAATTGTATCCGGGTTATGATGCATGTGAATACAGATACTCCTCAGCAGAATATCCGCCATATTTATTTGCGTGGAGCCATCAAGCTTCGGCCAGATCTAAACACCACGAACTCTCCTTAATGGAGAGTTTTGTGATAATATAGGAGCAGACGAAAAGTGCTTTAACACGATAATTAGTGAAAGCGATAAAAAAAGAGGTGGATTTGAATGAAATGGAAGGAACAGCTGTTGAATTTAACTCCTTACCAGCCGGGGAAATCAATTGATCAAGTAAAAAAGGAATATAGACTGAATCAAATAGTTAAGCTTGCTTCAAATGAGAATCCTTTTGGATGCTCTGAAAAAGTTCTTTTTACGATGAATCAGTCGCCGTCATTTTTTGCCCTGTATCCCGATGGTTATGCTTCTGAGCTGCGGTCGGTTTTGGCAGGGCACTTAAGTATACAGAAAGATCAGCTGATTTTTGGCAATGGCTCGGATGAAATTATTCAAATGATTTCCAGAGCTTTATTAAGTCCGGAAACCAATACTGTTATGGCGGCGCCAACATTTCCGCAATATAGGCATAATGCTGTGGTAGAAGGTGCGGAAATCAGGGAAATTCCACTGGTTGAAGGAGAGCATGATCTTGATGGAATGCTGGCTGCCATCGATGAAAAAACTGCTGTAGTCTGGGTGTGCAGTCCAAACAATCCGACAGGGAACTATATTAATGAGTCTGCATTGCTTTCATTTCTGAAAAAGGTGCCTCAAGATGTTTTGGTTGTCCTTGATGAAGCTTATTATGAATATGTTACAGCAGAGGATTACTGCAATACATTGGATTTAATCCGGAATTACGAAAATTTGATTGTCCTGCGTACATTCTCAAAAATTTATGGCTTAGCAAGCCTTCGGGTAGGCTATGGAATTGCTAATCCTCAAACAATCAAAGCCCTCGAACCGGTAAGAGAGCCATTTAATGTAAATAAGTTTGCTCAGGCTGCCGCTGCTGCAGCCATAGGGGATCAGAATTTCATTGAAGAGTGCAGACGGAAAAATCGCGAAGGGCTCGAACAATTCTATGCTTTCTGTGAAGATCATGGACTGGGTTATTACCCTTCACAGGGAAATTTCATATTAATCAATTTTAATGCCGATTCAGATGAGGTGTTTCAATTTTTACTTGAAAAAGGGTATATCGTCCGGTCCGGCAAGGCACTTGGCTTCCAGGGCTATGTCCGTGTCACGGTAGGTTCTAAGGAACAGAATGATGGTGTGCTTGCCGCAATGGGCCAGTATCTTGCAAAGCAGGCTGCAGCATTGTAGGGATTTTTTAGGTTAGCAGTATAAATACTTTTTGATATCCATTCAGAGGCATTATAATGCCTCTGAATTATTTTTAATAAAGGCGGTGAGAGGATGAGAGGGAAGATCTTTATTATTGGCCTTGGTTTGATCGGAGGTTCTTTGGCCCTATCAATAAAAAGAAAACATAGTGAAAGCATGATCATCGGCTTTGATGTTAATAAAGAGCAGGGACGCCTTGCCCAAATGCTTGGGGTCTCAGACGAAATTTCTGATACTATTAAGGATGGGGCAAGGGACGCTGATTTAATTTTAATAGCTGCACCTGTACAGGAGACTCAAAAAATAATACATATTTTAAAAGAGTGTGAATTGAAAAATAACGTCATCATTTCGGATGCAGGCAGCACAAAAAAAGAAATTGTAAGCTGTGCAAAGGTACTAAAGGAAAAAGGAATCACTTTTATCGGTGGGCATCCAATGGCAGGCTCCCATAAGAGTGGTGTCACTGCAGCAAAAGATTTGCTTTTTGAGAATGCCTTTTATCTGCTCACTCCTGAAGAGCATATTGCTCCGGCGGAGGTTGAAAGGTTAAAGGAATGGCTCTCAGGAACAAAAGCGAAATTTCTGACCATAGCTCCCGATGAACATGATTATATAACCGGGATCGTCAGCCATTTTCCGCATATGATAGCTGCTTCCCTGGTCCATCAGGCAGAAAAAACAAGCCGTTCGCACAAGCTGATTCCAAGACTGGCAGCTGGAGGCTTCAGGGATATTACCAGGATTGCCTCCAGCAGCCCTGCTATGTGGAGGGATATTCTCCTTCAGAATAAAGAAGTGCTGCTTAAGTTAATGGAGGATTGGCAGGGAGAAATGGAGATAGTAAAATCAATCCTCAGACAGGAAAACAGTGAGGGCATATTTGAATATTTTTCTCATGCAAAGATGTTCAGGGATGAACTGCCTCAAAAAGAAAAAGGTGCAATTCCGGCATTTTATGATCTGTTCGTGGATGTACCGGACTACCCTGGTGTCATTTCAGAAATCACTGGATATTTGGCTCAGGAAGAAATCAGCATTACGAATATCCGAATCCTGGAGACAAGGGAAGAAATTTATGGAGTTCTGGTTATCAGCTTTCAAACGGAAGAGGACAGGGATCGGGCAATTAATTGCCTGGAACTGTATACAAGCTATGAAACAACCATCGGTCTATAGAGCGAATTTTTTAATTTAGCAAAGGGTGATGATAGATGATACCGGCAAAATTGAAGTCAAATGTCAAAGGTTTAAGCGGGGAAATAGCGGTACCCGGTGATAAATCCATATCACATCGTTCTGTGATGTTTGGATCCATTGCAAAAGGGAAGACCTCTGTAACTAATTTTCTGTTAGGAGAGGATTGTCTTAGTACGATAGCCTGCTTCCGCAAGCTCGGAGTAACTATTGAGCAGGAAGGCAATAAAGTTACAATTACAGGGCAGGGAATGGATGGATTACAGGAACCGGCTGATATTCTGGATGTTGGGAATTCAGGTACGACGATACGCCTTATGATGGGAATTCTGGCTGGCCGTCCGTTCCATTCAGTCCTTGTCGGAGATGAATCCATTGCAAAAAGGCCGATGACAAGAGTAACCTCGCCACTAAGTTTACTTGGTGCAAAGATTCATGGCAGGAAGAATGGGGAATTCACCCCTTATCAGTCATTGGCGGCCCCTTGTCAGGAGTAACATATGAGCTTCCTGTCGCGAGCGCACAGGTTAAATCAGCACTGCTCTTTGCCGGCCTGCAGGCAAGCGGAGAAACAGTCATTATTGAACCTGTGAAGACACGTGATCATACTGAAAGAATGATCACACAATTTGGCGGGGAAGTTGCAGCAGATGGGCAAACCATTCGGGTTAATGGAGGCCAAACACTGACAGGGACAGAAATTCATGTTCCCGGTGATATATCTTCTGCTGCCTTCTTTCTGGCTGCAGGAGCCATTGTGCCTAATAGTGAAATTACGTTGAAAAACGTTGGACTGAATCCTACAAGAACCGGCATCCTTGAAGTGCTGCAGCAGATGGGTGCAGATTTCAGCATTGAGCCGTATGAAAATGGATCAGCTGAGCCTGCAGGGGATATTACCATCAGAACTTCTAAACTTAAAGGAACTGTTATCGAAGGGGCGCTCATTCCGCGGCTTATCGATGAAATTCCAATTATTGCCCTTCTCGCAACACAAGCAGAGGGAGAAACAGTAATTAAGGATGCAGAGGAACTTAAGGTAAAGGAAACGAATCGCATTGATACGGTTGTCAATGAACTCTCAGAGCTTGGAGCCGTGATTACTGCTACAGAAGATGGAATGGTAATCAGGGGAAAATCATCTCTTTCAGGTGGAACTGTCTCAAGTCACGGAGACCATCGGATCGGCATGATGCTGGCAATTGCTGCCGCCATTTCAAAAGACGAAGTTCACCTTCAGCAGAAAGAAGCAATTTCTGTATCCTATCCGTCGTTTTTTGATCATTTAGATAGCCTTATTTCAGATTGAATTACATTCATAGAAAAAAGAGCTGTTTTCTTGCAGCTCTTTTTCTGTACAAGCAGTCATATTTATCTGAAAATTTCATAGCTTGTCATAAGACCGTTTAAGAGGGTGGTTTTATGACATATATTATTGAGAATGCAAATCTGCTAAAGGAAGACAAGCTGTTAAAAACATCTATGCTGATAAGAAATAATGAGATTTCACTGATGCAGACTGAAATGAAAAGGTTTCAATTCACAAGAATGGATGCGGGTGCATTTATTATGTCTGCAGGATTCGTGGTTCTGGACACATCCATCCCGCTTGAAAAGCCCTTTTCAGAACTCAAAGAGTATTATATCCGGGAGTTTATTTTAAAAGGATGTACAGCCTTCCTGACAGCCGTGCCTGTTAAGCATGAATATTCTTTGAAGAGTGATCTTAAAAGCTTTAATGCAAGTTTATTAAGCAGCCCGATTGATTATATTATTGGTGTGAAAATTCCTGTCCGTCTCCTTACCCCTTCTTTTATGAGAAAATGTAAGAGAGAAAGAGTTCCTGTTGTTTTTGTTGAAATACAGGATGCAAAGGAGCTTGAACAAGTTCCATGGGGTTGGCTGCGGGAAGCAATGTTTCCTTATAATTGTCCGCTTGTACCCATCTTTGCAGGCAGGAATGAAAAGGAGAAAAGCAGAATAAATACATTATGGGCAAAACTGATGCAGGAAGAGAAAATACCTTCGGTGCCGAATGAGCTGATGGAACACGAGCCTTTATCGAGGTCAGTTCTGTCCAAAGCCGGGATTTACCCTTTAAAAGGGAATATCCATCAGGGCGGGGAAGTCAGTTATAATTTATTTGAAAAACCTGAAGAAGGTCTTACCGTTGAAGAATCACAGCTGTTTCATTATCATAGAGATAAACTTGCTGTCACTGTACTGAAGGGAAAAGTGATTAGAGCCGGACAAGAAGTGATTTTTCGTTCAGGTTCCGGCGAGCAGGTTAAAATCAGCACACCAGCTTATTTTAAAATAGCCGATTAGCATTCGAAAGGAATTTAGTATGGATAAAGTAAATAAAATCATTACTCTTTTAGAAAACGGTCATCATGAAGAAGCGTTGGAGAGCTATCAGCAAATACTGCTGGATGGTTCTCATGAAGAAAGGTTCCTGCTGGCTGAAGAACTGTTCCAGTACGGGTTCCTTGAGGAATCAAAAGCCTTATATGAACGGCTTCTGGAAGCATATCCGGAAGAAGGAGAACTGCTCGTTCTGCTGGCTGAAACACATATTGATCTTGGAAATGAAGAGGAAGCCATCCTTGTCCTTGAAAGAATAAATGAACATGATCCGAGCTTTCCGCAGTCGCTTCTCTTATTAGCAGACCTTTATCAGATGGATGGTCTATTTGAGGTCAGCGAACAAAAGCTCCTGAAAGCAAAAGAAATATTGCCTGATGAGATAATTGTAGATTTTGCCCTGGGTGAACTTTATGCAGAGCAGGGTCGGTTCCTGGAAGCAAAGCGGATTTATGAAAAAGTTCTCAGGAAAGAGGAAATCATTGCAGGCATAAATGTAAATCAGAGATTGGCGGATATTCTCAGTGCAGGCGGAGCATTTGAAGAAGCCCTTCCATATTACGAAAAAGCGCTTGATGACAAACTGGAGATTAATACCCTTTTCAGTTATGCTTTTACAGCGCTTCAAGCCGGCTTTAACCGTACAGCCATTGAAAAATTGACTGAACTGAAGGAGCTGGATCCCGAGTATCATTCACTGTATTTATACCTTGCTCAGGCATACGAGCGGGAGGAAGAAGCCGCGAGCGGCCTGGAAGCAGTCAAGGAAGGCTTGAAACAGGACGAATTTAACAAAGAGCTATTCTTCTATGGCGGGAAGCTTGCCTTGAAAACTGGCAATGAAAAAGAATCCGAAGATATGTTCAGGCAGGCTCTTGCACTGGATCCCGAATATGTCCAGGCAGCGATTCTTTTAAATAAACTTCTCCTCCAGCAGGAAAGATATGAAGATGTAATCGAAATTACTGAAATGCTGAACGAGCTGGAAGAGCCCCAGCTATTATGGGATTCAGCCGTTGCCTTTCAGCATTTAGAGGAATATTCAGAGGCATTAAACAAATATCAGCTTGCATATACTTTCTTTAAACAGCAGCAGGATTTTCTTTCAGATTACGGATATTTTTTAGCAGAGGAAGGAAAAAGGGAAGAGGCTGCCGAAATTTTTAATACATTAACCAAACTGGAGCCTGGCAATGAGGAATATCTGGATGTGCTGCAGCGACTCACGGATGATTTTCTTGATTAAATATGGCAGTTTCTATACTTAATGCAGTTTCAGTAAGACCAAATTTGTCTGTAAGCAGAGGAGGGAATCAAAAATGGCGACCCCTGTATCTGTCAACGAGAAGAAAGATTTTATCCGCTGGTTTTTGAACCATTATCAGCTCAAAAGAAGAGAATGTGTTTGGATTCTCAATTATTTGATGAGTCATGACCAGCTTATGGAGAAGGTGCATTTTGTGGAGCAGGCACAGTATTGCCCAAGAGGCCTGATCATGTCGACACATTGTGTGGATGAAGTTCCTTTCCGTTTTTACAAAGAGAATGTAATGACCACAGATGCGGAGAAGTCCTTCCATGATATCCGCTTAAACAGGGAGGAAGAGATTTATATCCAGCTTAATTTCCATGCTTCAAATAAGGCCCATCAGTATGCAGCGGTCATGGAGGAAAATCCCTTTATGCCAAAGACACTCCAGGTAAACGAAAAGGACCGGCTGATTGCGGAAAGGTTCCTCGCGGAAAGCCTGGAAAAATTCAGAAGAGAGAAACTCCTTGTACTCATTGATGAAGCATTGGATAAGCAGGATAAAAAAGCTTTTAACGTTCTGACTCAGCAGCTGAATAAATTAGAAACCACCTAAGCCTTGCTTTTATAAAAGCAGGGCTTTTATTTTGCCTGCATTCTCTGATTTGAAGCATTCTAATCATTAATGATATATTAAGGAAGGCAAATATATGTAATGGAGTGAATGATATGAAATGGATATCACAGGATATCGACATGTTTCTTAAAGAAAAGCAATATGTAGACACAGCTGTTCTCCCGCTTCTTCCTGTATCATTTGGCGATGATATCAAACAGTCTGTAGCTATGACAGAATTTATATCACTTCTAAGTGTGCAGCTTGAACGGCAATTCAGAGGGCGTCTCATCATGCTGCCTGGATATGCATATCTGAAACCGGCATCAGAAGAGAGCCTGATCAGCGGCTTGGGACAATGGGAATCAGAATTGAAGGCTCAGGGGTTTAAGCATATTTTCCTATTAACTTCGGACAGCATGTGGAAAACGTTCGAAGACCGGCTGGAAGGAGGCTTGATTTGGCTTCCATCTCTGCCTCTTGAGAATATGGATGAAAATTATAGGAACTCCATTCTCGATGACCAGGTGAAACAGCTGCTGAATCTTTTTGTCCAAAAGTGGCAAAATGGTGAATAGTGTGAATGTTAAGTCGCTCTATTTACATGTTTCGCCAAAGGATTATATTGACCTTGCATAAAGATTGATATATCATTGTTATGTCCTAGTTTTATATTGTGTTGAATTTTGTCCGTTGGACTTAACTTCATAATAGAGGGGGAAAAGTATGAGCAAAAATCGAGTTACTAGACGTCAATTCCTGAACTATACACTTACTGGTGTAGGCGGTTTCATGGCAGCAGGCATGCTAATGCCGATGGTCCGTTTTGCGGTTGATCCTGTATTGCAGGCAGCTGGTGAAAGTGATTTTATTCCAACAAAGCAAAAAGTGGCTGAAATTACCGAAAAGCCGACAAGGGTTGATTACACTTACGAGCAGCAGGATGCATGGTACACATCCGAAGTTACCGGCACTGCTTGGGTTTATAAGGATGATAAAGGTGAAATTGTTGCATTGTCTCCAGTATGTAAGCATTTAGGGTGCGTAGTTGACTGGAATACTGACAAGTCAAACCCTGATCATTTCTATTGCCCTTGCCATGGCGGCCTTTATACAAAGGATGGGACAAACGTTCCAGGTACACCGCCGGTTGCATCACTTGATGTATTTCCTTACAAAGAAAAAGATGGCTTCTTGTATTTAGGCAAGGCTGAACCGCGAAAGGAGGCGTAATAATTGTTAAACAAAATTTATGATTGGGTAGATGAGCGTTTAGATATTACGCCGATCTGGCGGGATATTGCTGACCATGAAGTGCCTGAGCATGTAAACCCCGCACATCATTTCTCTGCATTCGTTTACTGTTTTGGCGGTCTGACGTTCTTCGTTACTGTAATTCAAATCTTATCCGGTATGTTCCTGACAATGTACTATGTTCCGGATATCAAAAATGCATGGGAATCCGTGTATTATCTTCAAAACCATGTTGCATTCGGGCAGATTGTCCGCGGAATGCACCACTGGGGAGCAAGTTTGGTAATCGTAATGATGTTCCTACATACGTTACGTGTTTTCTTCCAGGGAGCTTATAAGAAGCCCCGTGAATTAAACTGGGTTGTCGGAGTGCTTATTTTCTTCATAATGCTTGCACTTGGACTGACAGGTTACTTATTGCCTTGGGATATGAAAGCCCTTTTCGCTACAAAAGTAACAATCCAGATCGTAGAATCAACTCCACTTATTGGAGAATATCTGAAAATACTTATTGCAGGACATTCTGATATTGTCGGCGCGCAGACGATCACCCGATTCTTTGCTATCCATGTATTCTTCTTACCGGCTGCATTATTCGGGTTAATGGCTGCCCACTTTATTATGATTCGTAAGCAGGGTATTTCAGGACCGTTGTAAGAAATAATTTTATGATCATTGCAAAAGGAGGGGAAATCGCCCAATGCATCGTGGTAAAGGTATGAAATTCGTAGGTGACTCTCGTGTTCCTGCAGAACGCAAACCGAATATTCCGAAAGACTATTCGGAATATCCAGGAAAAACAGAAGCATTCTGGCCAAACTTCCTGTTAAAGGAATGGATGGTAGGGGCTGTATTCCTTATCGGTTTCCTATGCTTGACAATTGCGCATGAGCCGCCATTAGAAAAAATTGCTGATCCAAGTGATACAGCTTATATTCCGCTGCCAGACTGGTACTTCCTGTTCTTGTACCAGCTTCTAAAATACAGCTATGCATCCGGACCTTATAATGCAATCGGTGCTTTTATTATTCCGGGTCTTGCATTCGGAGCATTGTTGCTTGCACCATTTATTGACCGCGGACCTGAACGCCGTCCGTCCAAGCGTCCTTTAGCAACCGGCTTTATGCTATTGGCTCTAGCCGGCATTACTTATCTGACTTGGGAGTCTGTTGCCCACCATGACTGGGAGGCAGCTGCACAGCAAGGTAAGATTGTGGCTGAAGTAGAATTCGATAAAGAAGACGAAGGCTACAAGATTTTTGAAGCAAACGGATGTATTTCCTGCCACGGAGGAGACCTTCAGGGTGGAGCAGGTTCACCTGCACTTGTTGACACTGGGTTAACACCTGAAGAAGTTGCTGACATTGCTAAAAACGGTAAAGGCGCTATGCCTCCAGGAATGTTCAAAGGTTCTGATGAAGAACTTCAAAAGCTTGCTGAATTCATTTCTGGCCTTGAAAGCAAATAATTAAAAAGAAGCTGGCATTGCCAGCTTCTTTTTTTTGCCCAAATAATTGTTCGTTTTTTTATAGGAGTTTGATGTGGTAAAATAATGAAATAATCGTGTACATAGAGAAAAGGAGAAAAAACATGAAATGGATCTATCCTTTATTAGGCAGCAGAGCTATGCTGATATTGCTTCTGATTATTAACACAGCAGGCACCATCTATGGGTATATATGGTATAAGTGGCAGCTGGTAGATACACCGGCTATTTTCTTGCCATTCGTACCCGACAGCCCTACAGCGAGCCTGTTTTTTATGTTTGTGCTCATCGCCTTTCTAATGGGCAAAAATTGGCCATTGATGGAAGCTTTAGCAATTGTAACCCTTATTAAATACGGAATATGGGCTGTAGTTATGAATTTGCTCGTATTTCAGGTTACAGGTGAATTGGATCCCCTTGCTCTCATGCTGATCTTCTCTCATGGTGCAATGGCAGTCCAGGGTGTTCTCTACGCACCATTCTATCGCTTCAAAACATGGCATCTAGTCATTACGGGTATCTGGACTCTGCACAATGATGTAATTGATTACGTCTTTTTCATGCTTCCCCGCTATCCGATACTAAATCTTTACACACCGCAAATCGGCTATTTTACATTCTGGCTCAGCATTTTCTCACTAGGAACAGCGTATTACTTCGTCCTAAGAAAAAATCGATTTCGTCTGGATATAGTGAAATAGTGCTCCGATTCCCTTGATCCAAACCATTTAGTGTTTTGGGTCTTTTTTGTTTATATAGAAATAACCTGGCCCCCAAAATTATTTTCTGGTCTAACCTTGTCCCTCTTTTCATATTTATCTAATAGTAATTTGAGGGGGGACAAGTTTGATGAGGCGAAAAGTAATCGCATTCTTATTCATTATTATGTTATTGCCTGGAATGGTGTCTGCAGATAAGACAACAAAAATAGATAAATTAGATCAATTGTCTAATGAAGCCTTACAGATGGTTAAGCTTCACAGGTATGAGGATGCCAAGAAGCTGTTGGAGTATTTCTCCGAGCAATTCGTTGCTGTAAACGGCAAGGAAAGGCCATTTACAATGGACGAGCTGCGGATTATTACAGTCTCTCATGATGATGCTGTACAAGCTGCGGTAAATACATCTATGAGCCACGAAGAACGGCTTAATCATGCAACAAAATTCCGCCTCGTAATGGATGCGATTTCCTCCAAATATCAGCCTTTATGGACTGAAATGGAGAAGCCGATCATGTCAGTGTTTGGTGAGGTAAAGGAAGCGGCATACAGCGGAAATAACGAGAACTTCCATTCACGTTTGAATTCCTTTTTGTCTTTATATGAGGTTATTTATCCCAGTCTGAAGATAGATGTGGATGCAGAAAAGGTACAAAAACTGAACGCACGCATAAATTTTATCGATCATTATCGGCCTCAGGTGCTTTCCCAGCAGGCAAGCCAGCAGGAACTTGCTGCATTGGAAAATGATCTGCAGACTATCTTTGATGAAATGACAGAAGATGAAACGGATCCATCCCTCTGGTGGGTGATCATCTCAACCGGGAGCATAATCATCATTACATTATCTTACGTAGGTTGGAGAAAATATAAGGGAGACAGGGCAAGACAAAAAAATCGATCTTAATAAGAAAAGCGGAAGCACCTTGCTCACCCCCGACAAGCACAAGACGAGCCTCACGGAAAGGCGTTCTTTGCCTTTTTGGGGGATCGGCTTGTGACCTCGAGGGGGTAGGTGCTGGAGCTAGACAGGCCTCGAAGTTCAAAAATTTCTACATTCTTATCTTTGAACAAAAAGAATAATGAGTGTCTTTTCCCGTTTTGTAATCAAGAGGAAAGGGAAAAGATAGGCAAATCGATTTGTATGCTGGATATCTGCAGGCCAGCGGATAAAATACACCATGACCAGCTTAATGGGAGGTAACAAAATGGGAGGATATCTCATTTATTTCGCAATAATTATTCTTGTTCCGCTTTGGGCACAAATGAAAGTAAAGGGAGCTTACAGCAAATATTCAAAAGTTCCTTCATCCACTCAAATGAGGGGTGCTGAAGTAGCCAGAAGAATTCTGGATGAGAATGGTCTGTATAAAGTTGGCGTTGAAGAAACCAGGGGGCATCTAACAGATCACTATGATCCTCGATCCAAGACAGTCAGGCTTTCGGCAACAAATTATCATGGCCATTCTGTGGCTGCTGCTGCAATAGCAGCCCATGAAGTTGGCCATGCCATCCAGGATAATCAGGATTACGCTTTTCTGCGCTTCCGCCATGCACTAGTACCTGTTGCGAATATTGGTTCAAACTTCTCCTGGATTCTGATCATGATTGGTTTTTTTGCTGGGTTGAGCGGTATGGTGCTGCTTGGTATAATCTTCATGGCAGCTGCAGTGGTTTTTCAAGTGATCACACTTCCGGTAGAGTTCAATGCTTCTAATCGTGCGATGGATCAGGTAGTATCCCTTGGAATTATCAGAAACGATGAAGAAAGAGAGACTAAAAAAGTTTTGAATGCAGCTGCGTTGACATATGTGGCGGCAGCAGCCGTGGCAGTGCTGGAATTGCTGCGTTTAATTCTTATTTATACAGGAATGACCAGATCTGAGTAAAGGCCGGCAATGCCGGCTTTTTTAATGAAAAAAAATGATGCCCCTGGGACATCACATTGATTTTCAGCGTTCAACCGGCTTTTTATTTTCATCCAAAGTAAAGCCTTCACCCAGCACATCATGTACAGCTGTGACAGAAACAAATGCATGGGGATCAACAGAAGTAATCGCATTTTTTAAACGGACAATTTCATTACGGCCGACAACACAATATAATACTTCCCGCTCTTTTTTTGTGAAGGAACCATGGCCTTTTAATACCGTAACGCCCCGATCCATTTCTTTCATGATTTTATCGGCAATTGCATCGTTTCGTTCTGATATGATCATGGCCCCCCTTGCTGCATAAGCCCCTTCCTGCATGAAATCAATTACTTTTGCACCAACAAAAACAGCCACCAAGGTGTACATGGCTTCCCTGTAATTCAAATATGTAATTAATGAAAGGGCAATCACAAAAAAGTCAAAAATGAACATTGTCTTTCCCATGCTGACTCCGGCATATTTATGTGCAAGTCTGGCAATTATATCAACTCCGCCAGTTGTGCCTCCAAATCTGAAAATCGTGCCAAGACCGATCCCTATAAAAACACCCGCGAATAAAGAAGCGAGAGTCAAATCCTCTTTTAATGGCATTTCAATCTGATACCGCTGAAAAATCCATAGGAATAGGGACACACCGACCGTTCCGATGATGGTATAAAGAAAAACATTTCTGCCCAGAAGTTTCCATCCAATAAAGAAAAGAGGTATATTTAGCAGAAGGTTAGTATAGGAAGGGTCCCACTCGAAAAGGAAGTATAAAAGCAGGGTAATACCGGTGAAACCGCCTTCAGCCAAGTTGTTTTGCATATTAAAGTGAACAAGGCCCCATGAAAAAATGGCTGAGCCAAGCAGAATGAAAAAAATATTCTTAAATTTCAATCCATAAAACATGTTATCCCTCCGCTGCCTGAATATCACAATACCAAAGCGTATCTAATTATATAAGATTCAGATTATAAGAGCAATAACATCAATGGACAAGAAGCGGCTGACTGACCATCTATTAGCAATGATAAAAAATATTTGTAAAATGGCTGAGCTATAGCTTAACATGAAAAGTGGAAATCACGTATAGAACATGTAATAAAAACAGAGGTGAAAGTATGGAGACACCAAAAACAATGAAAGAGATGCAAACTGACGTTGACAAATACATAAGCCAATTTAAAGAAGGTTATTTCAGCCCATTGGCGATGCTTGCAAGGATGACCGAGGAACTTGGGGAACTATCCAGGGAAGTGAACCATCACTATGGTGAAAAACCAAAAAAATCAACAGAGGAAGAAAAGGCTATCGAAGAAGAGCTTGGAGATATGCTCTTTGTTCTAATATGCTTTGCAAATTCCTTACATATTGACTTAGAAGAAGCGCACGATCGTGTCATGGAAAAATTCAGCACACGCGATAAAGACAGATGGACAAGAATTGAAGAGTAGAAGGAGAGAGGAAAATGGATAAAGTTAAAGTTATTATAGCGGGACCACGGGGGAGGATGGGAAGTGAAGCCGTCCAGCTTGTTAAGCGAACAGAGAACTATGAGTTAGCTGGCGTGATCGACCATAAAAATGGCGGTGGTTTTCTTAGCGATTTTGAAGGCTTCTCTCATTTTGGCCATGTTCCGGTGTACACGGATCTGGCCCTGGCCCTTCAGGAGCTGAGTCCCGACGTACTGATCGATTTGACAACTCCGGAAGTAGGAATGTTCCATACAAAAACTGCACTGGAATATGGTGTAAGGCCAGTTGTTGGAACAACAGGCTTTTCGAAGGATAATCTGAAAGAGCTTGAAGAACTTTGCCATGAAAAAGGAATTGGCTGTATTATTGCGCCAAACTTTGCACTTGGTGCTGTATTAATGATGAAATTCTCCCAATTGGCAGGAAGATATTTTAATGATGTGGAAATAATTGAGCTGCACCATGACCAGAAATTGGATGCTCCATCTGGTACTGCAGTTAAAACAGCGGAGATGGTTGCTGACGTAAGAACGAAAAAGGAGCAGGGGCACCCCGAGGAGAAGGAAACGATTCCTGGTGCCAGGGGCGCAAATTTCGATGGTATGCATATACATTCTGTTCGCCTGCCCGGCCTGATTGCTCATCAGCAGGTAATGTTCGGCTCTGAGGGCCAAACATTGACCATCCGTCATGACTCATATAATAGAGCTTCTTTTATGTCAGGTGTAAAACTTGCTGTTGATACGGTTTTAAAAATTGATACGCTCGTTTACGGTCTCGAAAATATTATCGACTAGAAAGGGGTGCCGACATGAATATTGCCTTAATTGCCCATGATAAAAAAAAGGATGATATTGTAAGATTTGCGATCGCCTATAAATCCATTCTTGCTGAACATACCCTTTATGCTACCGGAACAACCGGTTCACGCATCATGAAAGAAACTGGCCTTTCCATTCACCGTTTTCAGTCAGGACCTCTTGGGGGGACCAGGAAATTGGTGCTTTAATTGCCAACAATAAAATGGATGTTGTATTTTTCTTCAGAGATCCTTTGACTGTTCAGCCCCATGAGCCGGATGTCTCAGCGTTGGTGCGCCTTTGTGACGTATATGCTGTGCCGCTCGCGACAAATATGGGCACAGCGGAGATTATAATTAAAGGCATTGAACGCAATGATTTATCGTGGAGAAATATTGTAATTGAAAAAGGTGACATGAATGAATCTGGATAACCTTGATATTCTGGCATTTGGCGCTCATGCTGATGATGTTGAAATCGGCATGGGCGGCACAATTGCCAAATTTGCCTCTATCGGAAAAAAGATTGGAATATGCGACTTAACACAGGCAGAGCTTTCTTCCAACGGGACGGTTGAAATCCGAACAGAAGAATCGTTGAAAGCAGCAGATATTCTGGGTGTTACTATCCGGGAGACTCTTAATCTTCCTGACAGGGGCTTATTTTATAACCAGGAATACATAAAAAAGATTGCTGAATTGATCCGTAAATATAAACCTGCTCTAGTGTTTGCGCCATATATGGAGGACAGGCATCCAGACCACGGGCATTGTGCCCGCCTGGTGGAAGAAGCCGTCTTTTCAGCAGGAATCAAGAAATATGAAACAGGCGGCAATTTCGCTCCGCATAAAGTGAAAAACCTGCACTTTTACATGATAAATGGCTTCCATAAGCCTGACTTCCTGATCGATATCTCCTCTTTTATGGATAAAAAAATTGCAGGTCTCGAATCCTATCAAAGTCAATTTGCAAGAAGCCCAGGTTCATTTGATACACCGCTTGTCAACGGCTATATTGAAACTGTTGCAGCGAGGGAAAGCTTATTTGGAAAACAGGCAGGGGTGCAATATGCAGAGGGGTTTAAAGTGAAGAATCCCTTACTGGTGAATACTGATATATTTGGTGGAGAATTATGAGGAAAAAGTTAAAAATAGGTATCACCTGCTATCCCACGGTTGGAGGATCAGGTGTCGTTGCTACAGAATTAGGGAAAATGCTTGCCGAAAAAGGCCATGAAATACATTTTATTTCATCAAGCCTCCCTTTTAGACTGAAAAGGATGTACCCCAATATTTTTTATCATCAGGTGGATGTCAATCAATACTCTGTATTTCAATATGCTCCTTACGATATCGCGCTGGCAAGTAAAATGGCGGAAGTGATAAAACGCGAGGGCCTTGATCTGCTGCACGTGCATTATGCGATTCCCCATGCAGTTTGCGCGATTCTGGCAAAGCAGATGAGCGGTACAGACATTAAGATTGTTACCACCCTTCATGGAACAGATATTTCAGTTCTCGGGTACGACCCATCCCTTACAGATGCGATACGTTTTGGAATCGAGAAGTCTGATGGAGTTACAGCTGTTTCCAAAGCTTTAATATCGCAAACTTATGACCTGATTAAACCTGATAAGTCCATAAGAGCTGTTTATAATTTTATAGATGAAAGAATATACAGGAAAACCGATTCTCTTTACCTAAAAGAAGAGTATGGCATAAACGATGGTGAAAAGGTGATCATCCATGTATCTAATTTCCGCAATGTAAAGCGGGTACCGGATGTTGTTCAAGCCTTTGCCAAAATATCCGAAGAAGTTCCTTCAAAGTTGCTGTTAGTTGGAGACGGACCGGAAATGAGCGTTATATGCAGACTGGTGAATGACCTGAAGCTTAAAGACAAGGTTTTGTTTTTGGGAAAGCAGGACAATGTGGAGGAGCTTTACAGCATCAGTGATTTAATGCTCCTGTTATCGGAAAAGGAAAGCTTTGGACTTGTTGCTCTTGAGGCAATGGCATGCGGAGTGCCATGCATCGGTACAGATGTCGGTGGAATTCCCGAAGTAATCAGCGATGGTGAGACCGGCTATATTTGCACTTTGGGTGATATAACTGGTATCTCGCTAAAAGCAATTAAATTGCTTACTGATGAGAAACTGCTAGACCGGTTCTCTTCACAATCCATATCGCTTGCAAAGAACAGGTTCAGTGCCGGCAGCATTGTCAGTCAATATGAAGAGCTTTATTATGAACTTTTGGAAAAAGGTGACCTTTGATGAATGAAGCTTTTGCAAAGGCAGTTCCTGTGCTGGAGAAGTTAGAGGCTGCAGGTTTTGAGGCCTATTTTGTAGGAGGCTCTGTCAGGGATTATATACTTGGAAAAGAAATTGCAGACGTCGATATTGCTACTTCGGCTACCCCGGAAGAAGTAAAAACCATATTCTCAAGAACACTTGATGTGGGTATTGAGCATGGCACTGTGGTGGTTCTATATCATGGCATACCCTATGAAATTACAACCTTCCGAACAGAGGCAGAATACCTGGATTTTAGGCGGCCTTCAGAAGTAAGATTTATCAGATCACTGGAAGAGGATTTGAAAAGAAGAGATTTTACGATGAACGCGATTGCCATGAATAAAGAAGGGCAGCTTATCGATCCTTTTAACGGCAGGGGCGCCATAGAGGAAAGAAAAATTTGTACTGTAGGCAAGCCGGCTGAGAGATTTACTGAAGATGCCCTTCGAATGATGAGAGCAGTCCGTTTTTTCAGCCAGCTGGCATTTGAGATTGATAAAAACACTTATGCTGCTTTGGCATCCCTGTCACATTTACTAGAAAACATAGCAGTGGAAAGAAAGCTGGCAGAGTTCGAAAAGCTATTGGCGGGAACCGGCAGGATGAAAGCTCTTAAGGTCATTGCGGAAACAGGATTGTTTAATTATCTGCCAAAAATGTCAGGCTTCCAACAGGAATTAAAAGAAGCAGAGAAATATAATGCTGCTGATCTGACTGGAGATGAAATGTGGGCCTTTCTTGCGTATATCTTTAAGTTGGACGAGTCACAGGCTGAAGCTTTTCTGAAGAACTGGAAACTGCCTTTAAAGAGAACAAAGAAAATAGTGTCGATTATCAGCTGGATCCGGTACAGAGCCAAAAACCAGTGGGGGGCCTATTCCCTTTATCAGGCAGGGGACAAGTCCCTGAACGCGGAACGGGTCCGCAACGTAATCTTGCATGAGGACTCAAGCAGGGGAACAGTCAGCCTGCTGAGTCAATATAATTCTCTGCCGATCAAAGAAAGAAGAGACCTTCAGCTTACTGGAGATCAGCTGATGAATTGGTTTGGCAAACCTCCTGGTCCCTGGATTAAAGCGGAGCTTGAAAAAACCGAAAAAGCAGTCTTGCGCGGCGAAGTGAGTAATAGCAATGAATCCATAAGGGAGTGGCTCATAAAGTGCAATCAGAAATCAGGAACAAATTGATTGATGCTTTTACGAAAAGCAATGAGGAATATCTTTCAGGCCAGTATTTAGCTGACCTGATTGGATGTTCAAGAACGGCTGTATGGAAGCATATTGAAGAGCTGAGGAAAGAAGGCTTTGAATTGGAAGCGGTCAGAAGAAAAGGTTATCGGATAACAAAAACACCTGAAAAAGTTACCCCTGATGAAATCAGACTTGGTTTGCAGACTGAAGCCCTCGGACGCCAGATTCATCATGAAGAAAGTGTTGATTCAACCCAGAAGATTGCCCATCGCCTTGCATACGAGGGTGCGCAGGAAGGAACCGTTGTCATAGCGGAAGAACAGCTTTCAGGCAGGGGCAGAATGGACAGGAGATGGCATTCTCCCAAATCAACAGGCATATGGATGAGTGTTATCCTAAGGCCGAACATTCCACCGCCGAAAGCTCCGCAGCTTACGCTGATTACAGCAGTGGCTGTTGTACAGGCAATTGAAGAGCTGACCGATTTAACACCGCAAATTAAATGGCCGAATGATATTTTGATGAACGGGAAGAAGGTTACAGGAATTCTGACAGAACTGCAGGCGGATGCCGACCGTATTATTTCTATTATCATAGGAATTGGCATCAACGTTAACCAGCAGCTTGATGATTATCCCGATGAACTTAAAGAAATTGCCACTTCATTATCCATTGAAAAAGGCGAAAAGCTTTCAAGAGCTGAGCTCATTAAGATCCTGCTTGGCAAACTGGAAAACCTGTATAAGCTTTATTTAGAGAAGGGCTTTTATCCGATTAAGCTTTTATGGGAAAGTTATGCGGTTAGCATCGGCAAGAATCTTACTGCAAGAACGATTACCGGAAGTATATATGGCAAGGCCCTTGGAATTACCGAAGATGGGGTCCTGATGATTGAAGACAGCAGCGGGAAAGTCCATCACGTATATTCTGCAGACATTGAACTGGATGTTTAGAAGGCCCGCCTGAAAGTTTTTATAGCCAACTCATTTGCCTTTTTGATATACTTTTTATGGGCAGTATCCTTAACAGAACTGCACCTTTTTTAAGGAAACGCAAATATAATATATCTGCCTAGATCCAAAAAAAATGGACCGGGACAGAGGGATGAACTGATATATGAGCTTATGTAAAATCCTTCTGCCAACAGAAGGATTTTTTTAAATGTTCTGTTTTTTAAACTCATTAAAGTTTTATTGCCTCTTCCTGCATAAGGAGGACGAATGATGAAGCAAACAACAGACTTTTTAAAAATGAAAGAAAATGATGAGAAAATTGTCATGCTGACCGCCTATGATTTCCCTGCTGCCAAGCAGGCTGAAAAGGCCAATGTGGACATGATACTTGTTGGGGATTCGCTGGGGATGGTAGTCCTGGGCTATGATTCAACGGTTCCTGTGACGATGGAGGATATGATTCATCACGGAAAAGCTGTTAAACGGGGGGCACAACATACATTCATTGTCATTGACATGCCGTTTATGAGTTATCACTTGTCCGTGAAAGATACACTGTTAAATGGAGCAAGGCTCATTCAGGAGACTGGTGCACATGCTGTTAAGCTTGAAGGCGGTGATGAAGTCGCACAACAAATCATGGCGTTAACAAAAGCAGGCATTCCTGTTATTGCCCACCTCGGTCTGACACCACAATCCGTTGGCGTCCTGGGAGGCTATAAGGTCCAGGGGAAAAACGCTGAAGCAGCCAGAAAGCTGATTGATGATGCCAGGGAATGTGAGAGAGCCGGAGCCTTTGCTCTTGTCCTTGAGTGTGTTCCAAAACAGCTGGCAAAGCAGATCACGGAAGAATTGACGATTCCAGTCATTGGAATCGGGGCTGGCAAGAATACCGATGGACAGGTCCTTGTGTACCATGATGTATTAGGATACGGTGTTGATCGTGTTCCAAAGTTCGTGAAACAGTATGAAAATCTGAACCCGATTATCGGCGACAGCCTTACTAAATATTCCGCTGAAGTGAAGAATGGAGCATTTCCTGATGATTCCCATTCTTTCAGGATGAAAGAGGAAGAGCTGCTGAGTCTGTATGGAGGAAAAGCATGAGAACGATTACTGATATAAGAGAAATGCAAAGGATTGCTTTACAGCTTAAGAGGGAAGGAAAAACAATCGGTTTTGTCCCGACAATGGGCTATTTGCATGAAGGCCATCTTTCGTTATTAAGGAATGCCAGGAAAGAAAACGATGTGACTGTGGTCAGCATCTTTGTCAATCCGCTGCAATTTGGCCCTAAAGAAGATTTAGCGACATACCCAAGGGATTTCGAGCGTGACAGCAGCCTTGCAGAGAAAGAGGGCTGCGATTATCTTTTCTTTCCTTCAGCAGAAGATATGTATCCTGCAGCACTGTCGGTAACGGCTAAGGTACAGGAGCGGACAAATGCTTTATGCGGAAAATCACGGCCTGGACATTTCGATGGTGTGGCCACAGTCCTGATAAAACTGTTCAACATTGTTCAGCCGGATAAAGTGTATTTCGGGATGAAGGATGCCCAGCAGGTGGCTGTCGTTGACGGGCTTGTAAGAGATTTTAATATTCCAGTGGAGATTGTTCCTGTTCAGACGGTAAGGGAAGAGGATGGTCTTGCTAAGAGCTCACGCAACGTTCACCTTCTGCCGGCGGAACGCGACCAGGCCTCTGCTCTCCATCAAAGCCTTAAAATGGCGGAGTCTCTAATAGCTGAAGGGGAAAATGATCCCGTCAAGCTTCTCAGCATCATCAGGGGATTTATTGAAAAAAACACAAGCGGGGAAATAGATTACATTGAAATTCTATCCTATCCGGATCTTAAACAGCTCACCCGTCTCGAAGAGAAAATCATTATCGCTATGGCCGTTAAATTCACAAAGGCCCGTTTAATAGATAACGCAATAATATCAGTGAAAAAAGAAAGCTAAGGGAGGAAGGCAGCATGTTTCGCACCATGATGAATGGCAAGATCCATCGTGCAACAGTAACAGAAGCCAATCTGAATTATGTTGGCAGCATCACAATTGATACGGACATTATTGAAGCGGTAGGAATGGCACCTAATGAAAAGGTTCAAATCGTCAATAATAACAATGGCGCAAGATTTGAAACCTATATTATTCCAGGGGAAAGAGGCAGCGGAGTAATCTGTGTAAATGGGGCAGCTGCACGTCTTGTTCAGGAAGGCGATATTGTCATTATCATTTCATATGCTCTTGTTCCTGATGATAAGGTGCCTTATCATGAACCAAAGGTAGCCATAATGGACAGCAGCAATCGGATCGCTGACATGATACATGCAGAACCGGAAAGTACAGTGCTATAATGTATTTAAACTAGAGCGGAACTCTTATGGAGCTTCGGCTCTTTTTTATAATCGGCAATGAATAAGGGATAGAAGCAGGTGGAAGAAAATAAAGAGGGAAAAGTATTTGCCTTTTTCTTTTTCCGTTTTTATGATACCTTTTGAATGACTGAATATGAGGTGTTAGCCATGGGTAATAAATATGTTGTAGTGGATTTGGAAACAACCGGGAACGCCCCGAAAAAAGGCGATAAAATAATACAATTCGCTGCTGTGGTAATCGAAAACGGAAAAATTACTGAGCAATACTCCTCCCTTATAAACCCGGAGCAATCTATTCCCCCTTTCATAGAAGAACTGACAGGTCTGTCAGATGAAATGGTCGAGGATGCCCCGCTTTTTTCGGAGATTGCCCATAAAGTCCTGACTTTGCTTGAGGGTGCCTATTTTGTGGCACACAATGTTCTATTTGATTTGTCTTTTTTACAGGAAGAATTGATTGAGGCAGGATATAACGGATTTTACGGCCCTGTTCTCGATACAGTGGAGATGGCCCGAATTCTTCTTCCCACCGCAGATAGCTACAAATTATCAGATCTGTCGCTCCGGGAAGGACTGAATCATGAACGCCCCCATCAGGCAGACAGTGATGCATATGTTACTGCTGAGCTCCTGTTAATATTATTAAACAAGCTTAAAAACCTTCCTAATACCACCATAGAACGGCTGCATAAGCTGTCTGGAGGCTTAAAGAGTGACCTTGATATATTATTGGACGAGCACATTTTAATTAATGATAGCAAGATTGAGCAACTGGCAGATGATATTGAAGTTCACAGAGGAATTGCTTTAAAAAGAGGAACGGAACGGCAGGAATCTCCAGGATCCGGAGTTCAGGCCTTTCCTTTCCGTGAAGAGGAAAAACAGGCATTGTTCGTTAAAGCTTTCCCGTCCTATGAAAAAAGGCAAGGCCAGTTTATCATGATGGATTCGGTTTATGAGGCTTTCAAAAATAAACAGCATGCATTAATAGAGGCAGGAACTGGTGTTGGGAAATCCCTGGCATACCTTGTTCCGGCTGCTTTACATGCAAAGGAGAGCGGCAGAACTGTCATTATCAGTACATATACAACACAGCTGCAGGAGCAGCTGCTTTCAAAGGATGTTCCTCTGCTGCAAAAAATGCTTTCATTCCCGCTTAGTACTGTATTGCTGAAGGGGAGAAGCCACTATATCAGCCTGGCGAAGTTCGTTCAAACACTGAGAGATGATGAAGATAATTATGATACAATCCTCAGTAAAATGCAGATTCTTGTATGGCTTCTGGAGACTGACACTGGTGATATTGATGAATTAAACCTGTCAAGCGGCGGGATGATTTACTGGAGCAGAATAAAAAATGATGAAACAGCTTTTTTGCAGGATAAGTCGTGGATATCGAGAGATTTTTATCTGAGGGCAAGAAAGGAAGCACAAAAGGCAGATATCATTATTACGAATCATTCACTGCTATTAACGGATCTTACAGCAAGTACTGCTATTTTGCCGGAATTCAGCCATGTGGTGATCGATGAAGGGCATCATTTTGTGAAGGCTTCCGGGAAACATTTCGGAAACAAACTGGATTATTTATCAGTGCGGCTGATGCTTGGACAAATTGGAATGATGGAACAGAAACAGCTCTATTTTAAGCTTGAGAAGCTGGTGGAAGAGAAAGCAGTTACACGGGATGATTTCATGCATTCTTTTGAAGTCAACCAATTAATAGCTGATATTGTTCATGAAATGGATGAATTGTTCAGAGTAATAGCGATGTATGCAAAGAAGTACAATAAAGCCAAAAAAAGCGTAAATCGAATTTCAGTGAGATTTAATAAAAGTGCTGCCAATAAGGAAATGAAGGCTGTTTTAGCGGGTGCTGAACGTTTTGGCTTTATGATTAAAGATTTAATCCAGGCCCTGGACAGTCGTGTATGCGCAGTTTCAGCAATTAAATCGGCCCTGTCTCTTGAGGAAAAGGCATTAATGGAGGAAGTGGCTTCTATTTTGGATGATTTGCGGGATATGAATGAAGACGTAAAACATATCTTTCATTTGCCGGCCGCCGAATTTGTTGTATGGATAGAAATGGATACGCGCGCAGCCCAAAATGCCACAACGGTTTATGCACAGCCTGTATCGGTTTCTGAATACCTTAAAGATCAATTCTTCAGCCAAAAGGAAAGTACGGTTATTACATCTGCCACTTTATCAGTAAAAAATTCCTTTAGTTTTATCGTAAAAGAATTAGGGCTGGAGGAACAGCAATGCACTCTGAAGCAAATTCAATCTCCTTTTGATTATCAGAATCAGGTTAAGCTCGTGATTTCTGATGATTTGCCTGAAGTTAATGCAGTACCGCTCGAGGAGTATGTCGCATCCATTACCGAGCATATTATTTCCATTGCGGAAGCAGCAAAGGGAAGAATGCTGATTCTTTTCACTTCGCATGAAATGTTAAGGAAAACCCATGAGCTTATAAAGGAATCAGGATTTCTGGAGGACTATGCTATCATCGCACAGGGTGTGACAAGCGGGAGCAGGTCAAGGCTAACGAGAAATTTCCAGCGTTTTGATAAAGCCATCCTCTTAGGGACAAGCAGCTTTTGGGAAGGTGTAGATATCCCGGGTGAGGATCTTTCCTGTCTTGTTATTGTAAGACTGCCATTTTCTCCGCCTGATGAACCGATGGCACAGGCAAAAAATGAGCAGATTGCCAATAAAGGAAAAAATCCGTTTTCCGAATACTCTTTGCCCGAGGCAATTATCCGTTTTAAGCAGGGTGTAGGGAGATTAATCAGAACAAGTTCCGACAGGGGAGTCATCGTGATATTTGACCGGAGAATCATCACCGCACGATATGGGAAAGCATTCCTGGATTCCATTCCGCCCATTCCTGTCGAGAAAAGCAATATTGATGAAATTGTTGATTTAATTAATAATTGGCTATAAACGTTTAGTGTATTTTCACTTTCACTCCTTTATGATGAACAAAGGTCTGTAATGCAGGATAAATTTAGATGATTAACACATTATAAATTTGTTGGGTTTTAATAAATCCTCATTCTGCTTTTGTTTCAATGTAGGAGGAATGGAAAGATGAACGTGCTGTTCGCCTTTATGCTGCTGTTTGCGAATTGGTATTACATACCGAAAGATTCACCGGCAGTTCCTGTTAAAGTGGAAAGCATTGACCTAAAACTGAAAAGTGATGAACTGGCTTTTACGTTTCTTTCTCTATCGGATGGCGAGTCTGCCTTAATTCATCATGGAAATGACGAAAAAATCCTCATTAACACCGGTGGGCAGGGAACTGAGGGTGAATTAAGAAAGCTTCTTGAATTATATGGCGTTAATCAGATTTCAGCAGTCATCCTGACAGATGAAGAATTATATAATAAGACAAGCCTTAAATGGCTTATTAAAAACTTCGGCATAAGGGAAATTATAGCGAATGAATCTGCCCTTTCAGAGCTGAAGTCTGAAATAGGAATAAGTGATCTCGGTTTTCATGCCTGGAATCAAAATACGAAGCATCAGCTTTTTCCGGGATTACATGCAGAAGTTTTATACGAAGGCAGTGACCCGGGTGAAGGAATGGATATTTCCTTTATATTCAAAAGACATCGGGTATTGTTTATGAACTCGACAAGTCCGGAAGCCAAAGAATTTCTTATGGAAAAAGAGTTATCGAATGTTAATATTGTTAAACTTCCTGCATTTGGAGAGAATGGCTCTATATCAGAAGAGATGATTAAACATCTGGATCCCCAGATCGCTATTCTTTTTTATAGACCATCCATAAAACATGATTCAGATCTGTTCAGGCTGTTAAATGATGCCTGGGTTGATGTGTATTATACAAGAAAGCACGGTACGGTAACCATCAAATTTACAGACGTTAATTATGAGCTATTCACGATTTTTCCGGGTGAGGAGTTCAAATAAACAGGAACGAAAAAGCTGCGCTTAGGGCGCAGCATGACGTGGTGGACCAGAAGAAAATTTGTATTGTTTTAATACCAGTTGATCATTTCTGCTGTTATACTGTTACTGAGAATTATTTCTTTGTAAAATTAGTTTAACCTTAAGGGTTGGATATATAAGTTACAAATATTGTAGAGGCTGAGGAGGAATTCCAGAATGGAAAGCAAAATTGAGGTTTTATCTACGGTGAAGATCCAGCAAAGCCCGGATCTGTATAAAATTGTTGATGCACTGAACAGAACGTTAAAAGAAAAAGACTTGATGTTCGGTTTGGCACTTGATCAGGAAGACCAAAATAAAGCGATTTTTACGATTTATCGTACATAAAAGAGTGATTGAGATATGAAGAAAGTATTATGGGGTATCATTATTCTGCTTGTCATAAGCATTGGAGCAGGATCAGTTATTTATTTCAACAGCATGAAGCCAGTGAGGGCAGCAGAATCAAAGGCAGTTGAGCTTGCAAAACAGGAAACGGATCTTGCTGAAGCTGAGGACTTCAATTTATATCATGGAACTGAGACCTTCTATGTGATCGAAGGCAAAGACCATGATGGTACAAGCATGTATGTCTGGGTTCCGGAAAAAAGGGAAAAATCGTCTCACTGAAGCAATCTGATGGAATTTCCAAGAATGAAGCCATTAACAGGCTCAAGCAGGAGAAAAATTCTGCTGAGATCGTGTCTGTCCGGCTCGGGATGGAGAAAAATATTCCATTATGGGAAATTCATTACCGTTCCGGCAGTAATTTAATAAATTATTACTATTTAGATTTTAAAACAGGGGAATGGCTGAAAAAAATTGAAAACCTGTAGCCTGAGGCAATCACTGCCGCAATGCAGGAGAAAATCGGGAGGAAGCAAGCAATGGAGATTCAACTGGCACAAAGAGTAAAAGCATTAACACCATCCACAACTCTGGCAATCACTGCTAAAGCAAAAGAGCTAAAAGCTCAGGGACATGATGTTATCGGTTTGGGAGCAGGCGAACCGGATTTTAATACGCCACAGCATATCATTGATGCTGCAGTGAAATCCATGAATGAGGGTCATACAAAATATACACCATCGGCAGGTCTTCCAGCATTAAAAAAAGAAATTGCAAACAAGTTTAAAAAAGATCAGGGACTTGAATATGATGCTTCACAAATCATCGTAACCAATGGGGCAAAGCATGGCTTATATACACTGTTCCAGGTCTTGCTGAATGAGGGGATGAAGTCATTATCCCGATTCCATATTGGGTCAGCTATCCTGAACAGGTTAAACTAGCCGGAGGTGTTCCTGTTTATGCAGAGGGAAGAGAAGAGAATGACTTTAAGATCACTCCGGAACAGCTGGCCAAAAGCATAACTGACAAAACCAAGGCTGTTATTATCAACTCTCCAAGCAACCCGACTGGCATGCTTTATTCTGCTGAGGAATTAAAGGAGCTTGGAGAGGTATGTTTGAAGCATAATGTTCTGATTGTTTCTGATGAAATTTATGAAAAACTGGTTTATGGCAGCCATCAGCATACTTCGATTGCTGAGCTTTCACCAGAGCTTAAGGAACAAACCATTATAATTAACGGGGTATCGAAATCTCATTCTATGACAGGCTGGAGAATCGGATATGCTGCAGGGAATAAAAGTATTATCAAAGCTATGACAAACCTTGCCAGCCACAGTACATCCAACCCGACAACAACAGCACAATATGGCTCAATCGCTGCATATGCCGGGCCGCAGGATACACTGGAAGAAATGAGAGAAGCATTCGAACATCGGCTAAACGTTATCTATGATAAATTAATCAGCATTCCGGGATTTACATGTGTAAAGCCACAAGGTGCATTTTATCTGTTTCCTAATGTAAAAAAGGCAGCAGAATTGACCGGATTTGCGAGTGTCGATGAATTTGTGGAGGCGCTTCTGGAGGAAGCGATGGTTGCAGTCATTCCTGGATCTGGTTTTGGCGCTCCGGATAATATCCGTTTATCCTATGCAACTTCCCTTGAGTTATTAGAAAAGGCAGTGGAACGGATGCACGGATTTGTTGAAAAGAACTTAAAATGATAGTAAAGCGGGGAAAGCCGGATCGTATCCGGCTTCCTTCTATGTTTTCAGCCTAATTAGAGCGTTTAATGATTTACTGTTATTGCTTGTCAATGTGCTTGAAGGTATAATATATAGCGATACATAAGAAGAGATTGCTTAGATTTTTTTGGAGGGAACTTAAATTGATAAAAACAACAATTTCTCAAGTTCATAAATATGTTGACCAGGAAGTTACCATCGGTGCTTGGATTGCCAACAAGCGTTCAAGCGGGAAGATTGCGTTTTTACAGCTGCGCGATGGAACAGGATTTATTCAAGGTGTTGTAGTAAAAGCAGAAGTGCCGGAGGAAATCTTCCAAGGTGCGAAATCAGTCACTCAGGAATCATCCGTATATGTGACGGGCAGAATCCAAAAGGACGAGCGTTCTCCTTTCGGATTTGAAATGCTTGTTACAGGCCTTGAAGTTCTTCATCAGGCTGTCGATTATCCTATTACGCCAAAAGAGCATGGAACTGAATTCCTTATGGATAATCGCCACTTGTGGCTGCGGTCCCGCCGTCAGCATGCAGTGATGAAAATCAGAAATGAAATTATCCGGGCAACTTATGAGTTTTTCAATGAGCAAGGGTTTTCCAAGGTTGACCCGCCAATTCTGACGGGCAGCGCACCGGAAGGAACGTCCGAGCTTTTTGCGACCAAGTATTTTGATGAAGATGCTTATTTATCCCAAAGCGGCCAGCTTTATATGGAAGCAGCTGCGATGGCTCTTGGAAGAGTATTTTCATTCGGGCCGACCTTCCGTGCTGAAAAATCGAAAACCCGCCGTCATTTAATCGAATTTTGGATGATTGAACCTGAAATGGCTTTCTGTGAATTTGATGAAAACTTAAAGGTTCAGGAAGAATATGTTGCTCATATTGTTCAGTCCGTACTTAAGAATTGTTCAATTGAACTTAAAACACTTGGCCGTGATACAGAGAAGCTTGAGAAAATTACAGCTCCATTCCCGCGCATAACGTATGATGAAGCAATTAAGTTTCTTCAGGAAAAAGGCTTCGATGATATCCAGTGGGGTGACGACTTTGGGGCACCACATGAGACAGCTATTGCAGAAAGCTATGATAAGCCAGTCTTTATCACGCACTATCCAACTTCACTGAAGCCATTCTATATGCAGCCTGATCCTGCAAGAGAAGATGTTGTACTATGTGCCGACTTGATTGCACCTGAAGGATATGGAGAAATCATCGGCGGCTCTGAGCGGATACATGATTATGACCTGCTTAAGCAGCGCATTGATGAACATAAATTAGATTTGGATGCTTACAAGTGGTACCTGGAGCTACGCCAATATGGTTCAGTGCCTCATTCCGGATTTGGTCTTGGTCTTGAAAGAACAGTTGCCTGGATCAGCGGCGTCGAGCATGTACGTGAAACAATTCCGTTCCCTCGATTATTAAACCGCCTATATCCATAATAAAAATGAATTAATAAATAAAGCAAAAATCCGCCTCCCGCGGATTTTTTGCTTCTTCCGGTTTCGTTAGAACATTCAGAAGAAGGCAGTCAAGCTGAACCTTCATGGAAAAGTTACCGTTTTTTCAACTCACTTTGGTCACTATGTTCATGATATACTGAGAAGGAGGTGTCCCGAATGTCTAAAAATAGTTTATTAAAATGGCTTCAGGAAGGTAATATATCAATTCCTGGAGTCCTGCTTTCACAATATAAAGAAATGAATTTGAATGAGCATGAACTCGTCCTGATACTTCATGTAATTTCCTATATTGAACATGGGAATAAATTTCCCACCCCTGTAGAATTATCTTCCCGCATGACTATTTCTGTGGCGGAATGCACGGAAATGCTAAGAAAACTAATCCAAAAAGGCTTTATTGATATTAAAGACAGCTACTCTGAAGGTGGAATCAGATATGAAAGTTACCATCTTGATCCGCTTTGGGAGAAGCTCATTGATCAGTTTCTGCTCAGCGGTAAAAAAGAGGAAGCTGCTAATATGCAGCAGGAGGAAACAGATCTTTATACCTGCTTTGAAAGGGAGTTTGGCAGGCCGCTCTCACCTTTTGAATGTGAGACACTTGCTCTTTGGATGGATGATGACCACCATGATCCCCATATTATAAAAGCTGCCTTAAGAGAATCGGTCCTGTCCGGTAAACTGAATTTCAGGTATATAGACAGAATCCTTTTTGAATGGAAAAAGAACGGCATAAAAACGATTGAACAGGCTAAAAGCTATGGAAAAAAATTCAGGCAGAATCAAGCACAGCAAAGGACGAAGAGGGAGGATACTCCGTCACAGACAACGAAATCTGTTCCCTTTTATAATTGGCTTGAACAGTAAGCAGTCACTGCTGCCCGAAAAAATAATGAAGACAGTAAGTTGGTGATTTTTTTGTTAAATAAAACACAAATTAGACACTGCCTTGATGAAATGGGAGAAATGTTCCCGGAGGCACATTGCGAATTGAATCATTCCAACCCGTTTGAACTGGTCATAGCGGTGGCACTGTCTGCACAATGTACTGATGCACTGGTTAACAAAGTGACAAGGAACCTGTTCCAAAAGTATAAAACTCCTGAGGATTACCTGAATGTTTCCATAGAGGAATTGCAGGAGGATATCCGCTCCATTGGTCTTTATCGAAACAAAGCCAAGAATATCCAAAAGCTATGCAGATTGCTTCTCGATGAATATGGAGGGGTAGTGCCGCGTGACAGAGATGAGCTGACAAAGCTTCCCGGAGTAGGCCGCAAAACTGCTAATGTCGTTGTCTCAGTGGCTTTTGGAGTGCCTGCCATTGCAGTTGATACTCATGTTGAACGAGTCAGCAAAAGGCTCGGTTTCTGCCGCTGGAAGGACTCTGTACTGGAAGTTGAAAAGGCATTGATGAAGAAAGTGCCGATGGATGAATGGTCGATTACACATCATCGTATGATCTTTTTTGGAAGATATCACTGTAAGGCACAAAATCCTCAATGTGAAATCTGTCCGCTGCTCGATTTATGCAGGGAGGGCAAAAAACGAATGAAGGTGAAGCAGGCAAAATGACCGGAGAAATCGTCATACCTGTTAAAGTACATTTATGCCATACCCTGTTTTATAAAAGGGGTGATTCATTGGCTGTTAACGAAGAATCTCTTTTCGCTTACCAGCCGCTGCCGCCCTTTTTATATGAAGCGGCTTTTTATGCGGGTATCCCTGCAGTAAAACCTTGGGAAAACAATGCTGAATATATTCCGGTTTTGATTGATGAGTGGGCAGGACAGAAGGATCTTCTTGGTATGCACTTCACAAACCGGGACCTTAAAGCTGCTTTAGATCCGATGAAAGTATCTCTGGGATTGTTTTTGCAGATGCTCTATTGGACAAACGGGAAGCCGGTAAACCTTTTATCCGATCCCGGGAATTATCAATAAAGCCAGTGAATATAAAAGAACGGCTGGATTTCATTTTTGCACGTCCGGCTTTATATCATTCTTACATACAGCTGTCTGGACTAATAGCTGAAATGGAGAAGCAATATATGAAGATGCTGGCATTGGAACAAATGAAGAAAAAGCGCTGATTCAAATCTGAATCAGCGCTTTTTTCATTAGCTTTATTTAATTACGGCCGCCACTGGATTCAGATCCATTTCCGGAAGCTCCTCCGGTGTTTCCGCCAGTTCCACCAGTTCCAGTTCCTGCTCCGGTACCTGTATTGCCATCACCAGTACCTGTATCGCCATCTCCGGAACCTTCACCATCACCGTTTCCAGTTCCTTGACCATCTCCAGAGTCATCCCCGGAACCTTCACCATTACCATTTCCAGAATCGTCGCCATCCTGGTTTCCGTCCTGGCCGCCTTCACCATTTTGATCGTCCTGATCTTCCTGTTCTTCTTCTTCCGTTCCATCCTGCCCTTCACCTTCCGTTTCATCTTC
The DNA here is from genome assembly GCF_023612095.1 of Cytobacillus firmus. GTDB lineage: Bacteria > Bacillota > Bacilli > Bacillales > Cytobacillaceae > Cytobacillus. The sequence continues at coordinate 1,567,197 of NZ_CP086235.1, forward strand.
TTCGATGAGGCTTGGGTCGGGGATTTCTACTTTTACAGAAGCAGGATCACTTTGCTGGTCACCGTTAAATGCTGTTACTTTAAAGGTATACACAGCTCCTGGCTGAGGGTTGGCAATTTTCAAGCCTTTTTCTGAAGTAACGCTAAGCTGCTGATCTCCGCCTTCATTTACGGATACAGTCACTTCAAATTGAGTACCTTCTGCATCTCCCGGGTAATCCCATGATAATGTGATCTCATTTGCATCCTGGTCAAAGTTCGCTGACAGTCCAGAAGGCGAGTCCAGTTTATCAAACTTCTCGGATACTTGTGTCGGAGCATTGCCTTTTACAGCATACTCATAAATGATTTGCTCCTTAGGTGTGTACTGGCTTGCCAGTTTGGCAGGATTGCTGCCTTTTTCAATGGCTACCTTCTCTACAGAGTCAGGGGCCTTGAAGTCTTCTGTTTCTTTTCCTTCTGAAACATGTGCCATTAAGCTGCTGAAAAGCTTTTGAGCAATTTTTTGCTCATCGCCGGCCGGGATATAATTTTTTCTATCCTGATAGCCGGTCCAGACAGCTGCAGTATAGTTAGTTGTATAGCCTGCAAACCAGGCATCAGGCACGGCACCTCGAGGTATCCCAAATTCCTGTTCCTGTTCATCCGTATAGTTAGTAGTCCCTGTTTTCCCTGCAACAGGCAATCCTGGTACATCAGCCAGACGTCCTGTTCCGTAAGAAGATTTAACTGCACTTTTCAGCATGTCACTGATCATAAATGCAGTATAATCCTTCATCACTACTTCAGATTCAGGTTTCAAATCAAGTTTCGTGCCGTCACGCATTTCAATTTGCTTGATGGCATGTGGTTCAGTGTAGAAGCCATTGTTTCCAAATGCACTGTATGCACCGGCTACCTGAAGGGAAGAAACCTCATAAGCGCCGATAGAATAGGACTCATACATCTCTTTCATTGGAATGCCTAAATTATTGGTGAATTCCAATGCCTTATCAGTCCCGACTTCCTGAAGTGTCTTCAGAGCCGGAATGTTGCGTGAGCGGGCAAGTGCCTCCCGCATGGACATAGGACCCATGTGCTTTCCATCCCAGTTATTGATTTTTGTACCTCCGGAATATGTGTGAGGTTCATCAACAATTGTCTGGTAAGTTCCCCATTTTAGATATTCAATTGCTGGTCCATAATCGACAATTGGTTTAAAGGTTGAACCGGCATGTCTTTTTTGATCCACGGCAAAGTTAAAACCGCGTTTTACTTCCTGATTGCGTCCTCCGCCGATTGCTCTGATTTCTCCTGTCTTTGTATCAAGAAGGGTGATACCCGCCTGAAACTTCTCATCAGGATAGGCTACAGCTGCATCAGTGTTTAAAATATTTTCTACGTGTTTCTGTGCATTTGGATCGAGTGTCGTATATATTTTCAGCCCGTCAGAATATGGGTTAAGATCCGGATATTTTTTTTCAACTTCATCCAAGACAACATCGATGAACGAGTCATATTTTGATTCGTTTGTTTCTCTTTTTCTTCAGCTACAAGTGTAGATTCCACAGGAACCTTTTGGGCTGCTTCCATTTCTTCTTTTGTAATAAAACCATGCTGATTCATCAATGAAAGGACAATATTTCTCCTTTTCTCTGCCTTGTCAGGATGGTCAAAGGGATTATAATTGTTCGGGCTCTGCGGCATGCCGGCTAAGAGGGCAGCTTCATGAAGCTCCAGCTCACTAAGTTCCTTATCGAAGAAAATTTTCGATGCCGTTAAAACGCCATGGCCTTCAGACATATAAATCTTGTTCACATACATTTCAAAGATTTCCTGTTTTGTATACTTGCGTTCAAGCTGGAAGGCAAGCCAGGCTTCCTGGGCTTTCCTGCTAAGCGTTTTTTCATTATTCAGGAAGGAGTTCTTTACCACCTGCTGGGTAATCGTACTTGCCCCTTCAGAACCGAATCCGCGCGTCACATTAGCGATAACAGCACCGCCTAAACGGATTAAGTCCATTCCATTATGTTTATAAAAGCGGACATCTTCAGTTGCCAAAAAGGCGTCTTCCACAAGTTTTGGGATGTCTTCATAAGCGACATAATCCCGGTTTTCCGAGCCTACATCTGTTATGAATTCGCCCTCCATATCGTAAATCTGTGAAGAAATGGGATCCTTCAGCAATTTTTCATCAAGCTTTGGTGCGTCTTTCACCATAAAAGCAAAAGCGCCTGCTCCTAAGAGCATTCCAGCAATTCCGAGGGCAATTAAAATAAGGAAAATGCGTTTAAAAGTGCTCGTGCCATTTTTCTTGCCCTTCTTTTTAGGCTGGGATTGCTGTTTGCGGCGCTCCTCCCTTGATTGATATTTTTCTGTCATATCTATGTTCATCCTTTCTGACAATGGAACTGTAAATTAGTTATTTAAGGGTATAAAGATAATCTATTATCTTAATATAGTCAATTCTTGGCTGAAATCCAAGCGGAATGTAATGGCCATTCATTTCAATTTCACCCTTGGTGATTGATTTTCTCCCCCATCCTTCATTCTCTCCCAATATGAGAGCAGATGATGTGCCTCTAACAGGAAAACTTCTTCGGTAGCCGAGAAGCGGAGGAGGACAAAACAAATCCCTTTCTGGGCTAAAACTTTCTCCATGTGCTTTACCTGGTGCTCATGAAAATTCTTTAAAGGGAAGGAGGTCGTGTTCTGGGTTTCTTTAGCTTCAAAATCAATATACCTGCCTTTATACACACCATTATAATCAGTTGTTGATGCTTGTTTGAAATAAGCTTCTTTAATAACAGCTGCACTTCTCTTTGGATAATCGACCTGTACGATTTGAACAGGCGTGGGCTTTTTATGAATAGTGGCTATTCCATGCTCCAAATAGAATTCATTGGTTTCATTTATATCTTCCTCCAGTGTCATTCCGCGATTGCTGTAGGTCCATTTCTTCTCTGGAGTCAGTTTTTTGGCGCTATTAGCAGGCGGGGTATATCTCCTGCCATTAGGATAGTGGAAATTCATGCATTCACCTCATTTTCAGCTACTCCCTATGATAACAAATGTACGCACGATTTGGTTGAATAAAAAGTTCTAAATAACAAAGTATATAGGAAACTCCAGTTAAGCAGTATTTTCAGGTTTTACCCGGATGCTGCCTGACGCCCAAATATAGAACATTCATTTTCTCTGAGGTGAATTGCGGTGTCGCTTTCTTGGAAATTCCTGAACAGACATGAAAAAAAGGAACAGGCAATAAAGGATCATATTATGAAAATGACAGCCAAATATAACATAGACAATATCTCGAGAACGGAAGCTTATTTTCATTTTTACAAAAAGCATCCTGAAATACGCTGGGCGTTCCTGGCCTCCATGGTATCCCGTAATGCGGGCTGGAATATGTGCGATCTTGAAGGAAGCTGTTTTCCTAAATTGATAGGAAAGAAATTCAGGGATATGCTTTATATTACATATGAAAGGGCCAATTGGCTGATTTTTCAGGATGCATTTCCCCAGCTGCTCCTCTATCATTATTCGACGAAACTAAATAGGCCAATGTTTCATTTATTAAAAACTTTTCATGTATCTGCCTTTATGGAAAAGGAGTGGCTTTATTTCTGGGAAAATAGAAGTAAAAAGAGGTTAATGATTTCACTGATTATCAACGAACAAAATGTTATTCAAGAGCCTGTAATGGAGCATTCTATTTATAAAAATAAAGTTTTTCATACATTGCTTTTTTCCTTTCAGGATTATCTTCATTTTAGTTCAGTCATCTTCCCTACTTGTAAAGGGGAATTATACGGGGCGAGTGTAAATGGTTTCCGCTCGGTGTCCAAAAGAATTGATCTTGGAAAACGTCTGGCAGAAATATTATTTGACACAAGTTATTATGACGACGTGTATGAATTTGCTTTAAGGACGGTTCATACGGGTTCAGAGGAACGATTATGAGAAATACTTTAATGGAAGCAAACGGAGAACTACTCCTTTCTTACGCTGTACATACCCAATAATCACTCATCACATACATCAATTTAATGATTGGTCTGTCAAAAAACGCATAAAGAGTAAATGGACATCAGAATCGGTTGTCCTAAAACATCCCGTCCATATTACAAAATGGTATTTGCATAAGCAGGCCCAGCTTCACAAGGCTGCCAGGCTGGGAAAAATATTTCGCTCAATTTGCTAACAGAATAATACTGCAAACAAAAAAGCAAGGGGTCCCTTGCTTTTTTAGTGTCTGCATTAAGCTCCAGTGCCTGCCAGTCGAGATCAGAAGCCAATCCGCTTCCGTTTTTCTTCTGTTAAGTTGAAGGGCGGTCAGGACCTTCAAGCTTCTTGTTGCCATAGCCAGCTTTTGTTTCTTCCAGCTTTTTTGGCTGAACTTTATTTTGTTTTTCTTTTTTTGCCATAACAGAACACCTCCGTTCATTAGTTTGTTCAATGTTGTGATTTTCATTCTTCGGAGGCTGTCGAAACCTTGGCGCTTCTATGCAAATAAGTACTTTCTTTGGCGAATCACTTCTAGTTTTGTCATGCATGGAGGAAACCCTCAGGGAAGATAGAATTTATGTAGGCACAAAGCAAATTTTCACTGTATCCTTCGTTGTATTTATAGCAGATGGCAAGGAGAAAAAGAAATCGGGAGGTTTTTTGAATGCAGGGAAAAATGGTAGAAAAAGAAGAATTGCTGGCCATGCTTTCGGAAATATACGATCAGCTTGAAGTGCTTGAAAATGTACTGGAGTCTAATTTGTCGGGACTTCGGCAGGATTGGTATTATGAACAGTCAGAGAAAATAGAGGCTTGTGAAAGCAGACTCGAAGTGATTGAAGAAGATATGACGGCAATCAGGTCTGAGACAGACAGTTTAGAAAGCGCAAAAAAATCAGCACGAATGAAGCTTGAACTCGGCTTCTAAGTGGAATAGAATAGCAGTATCCTTCAGTAGCTAAAATTGACTAGCTACTTTTATTTTTGGAGATGAAGCCCATGGTAAATGAAAATTCCCTGCTGCAAATGACAGAACTGCTGCTTGAATATATGGAGATCTCGGACAGCAGGTATAAAAAGGTTAAGGAATCAGGTGAAAAGGGTGATTTTTATAATGAAGTCAAACCTTTTGCTGATGAGGTTAAATCCATAAATGACAGATGGAAAGAAGAAGCCCGGGAGTGGATTAGCATCCATAAACCGCGAAATCTTTATTCACAGCAAATTGAATCTGCTTCTGAACATATTGAAATGGTTTCCATTCAGGCATTTTTTCCTGAAACAAGCAGAACAAGATTCATTAATTATGTTAATTCGGCTGTGTATGTGTTAAAGCAGTTGATAATATTATTAAGTGATGAAAAAAAGGGAACCTGAATCAGGCTCCCTTTTTCATTGAATTCTTATGCATTTACTGAATCCTGGAGGGTATTATCTTTGTAGCTTTCTGGAACGGCCGCTCCTTGAGCTTCGAGCTCACGAACGAGATTTCGATAATCTGTACTGGAAATTTCATTATGGATATAGGCCTTTTTAGCAAAATCCAATAATTCATTAACATTTTCAGGAGTATACTCCCGCAGCTGATGAAACTTCATTTGTAGTTCGTGAACATTCATGATATTTCCTCCTCTGGAATAGATTCGCGGAGAAATTTCTTCCCCGCATCCGGTAAATGAAAAAGCGGACAAGAAACAATTTGTTTTTTTATATCCTAACATGAAAATTTATTTTTCATCGTTTTTAAAAAAATCAAACTTCCGACATCTTTCATCATTGTTAGACAAAAACGGAAAGCGCTTCCTTTTTTACTCATTTTTAACTCCTTTCACATTCTGGGCAAATCATTCATATATTGTAATGGTGATAATACAAAGGCTACTGCCTGATATTATCAATAATATACTTATCTTATTGAATGGGGAGGATGTTTGCCCATGTTTGGCCGAGTAATGAATAGAACGAGCCATATGCAGCCATACGGCCATTTAAATCGAAATGTATACTATGATCCATTTTATATGGGGACCAATGGCCAATATTATATGAGGCAGCAGCCATTGCAGAATTATAACCAAGCTGCCGAACAGTATAATCCTTATTATTCGCCTTTTAACATGGAATACCAACAGCCGCAGCAAATGACAGGAATGCCGCAGAGTTTTCCGCACCAGCCCTATCCGCAGCAAAATTTTGATCCCGGATATTACTCACATACAGGATCAAAAAATGCAGGTATTTTTCAGAATCCGTTAGAATCTGAAGATTATTATGGAAATCAGCCAAGCAAGCCAGCTGCTCCGCAAATGCCATACATGAATCCATATCCAAAGCAATCCTTTATTCCAAAACAGCCATCTGGTGTGCAAAGCATTATGAATTCATTTAAATCCCAGGATGGATCTCTGGATCTCAATAAAATGGTGGACACAGCAGGCCAGATGATGTCTGCAGTCACGCAGGTATCATCCATGGTTAAAGGGATTGGCGGAATATTTAAAGCTTAAAGGATCATGGCCGCACAGGCCTTTTTTTTATGGTTTAAAAAAATCAGACTTGAAAAAAGATTAAATATATTTAAAAATAGAATAGCCGGTCTATTTTTAAAGGTATATAGGGAATATTATCTATGAGAATTTAGTTGTATGATTGACAAAATTTAGATAAAAGTGAAAAAATAAAAAATGACTCTTAGTCATAAAGGGGGGGTAATATGGTTCGTGCTGTCCAGCAAATTTTTATTATATTTGTATTAATTTTAGTTCTAGCAGCTCTGCCAAAAATTATATCTGTTGATCCATTGAGCGGGAGTCTGCAATGGAGCTTCGAAAGTCTGCCGCATATTTATGGAGATTTTATTTCTGAAATAAGCAAGGGCAGCCTTGGTACCTATGAGCTTGGGATGCAGACACGTCCTATAGCCGGGGACATTGCTGATAACTTTTTTACCAGTCTCCTGATCGTATTGATTGCTGTAAATGCATCCTTAATTATAAGTCTAATTTTCGGGGTATTTATCAGCCGCTTCAGGCTTACTAAGCTTTTTGGGGCATTCATGAATATTCTTGCGGCCATACCTGACTTTATCATCATAGTGATGTCTATGATTCTTGCCGTTAAAATATATAAAATGACCGGTATCAGAGTGATTTCACTCAGGCCGGATGGAGGAGCCCTTAACACCTGGTTTCCCACAGTGCTTGCAGCGATTGCCCCGACACTATATTTATTTAAGCTCGTGTCGGTCAAATATTATCAGACAAGCGGGGAGGACTACATTAAGACTGCAGTTGCTAAAGGAATGGGCTTAAATTACATAAACTTTCAGCATGTCTTCAAAAATTTAGAGCCATTTATCAAATCTGAACTTGTCAAAGTGATTTCCCTGGCTATTGGAAATCTCTTTATTATTGAACATATTATGAATGTTTCCGGCATAACAAAATTCATTTTTCAGAGCAGCGGAGTTCAGCCGATTGCAATCGGCTTGTTTGCAATGCTTCTGATTTCTTTAATTGTCTATATTTCTAATAGACTCATATTCTATCTGTTTAAACGGGGTTTTATCTATGAATAAGCTGATAAAAATAAATTACTCCTTAATTATCGGAACTGTTATGGTTACCGGCTTGCTTTTTCTTAGCATATTCGGGCCTATTCTGGCACCGCATTCATTAACATCGGTTTTAGAAACACAATATACAAACGGGAAGGTTCTGGCACCGCCAATGGAGCCTTTTGAATCCTCTTCCTATCCGCTGGGCACCGATAAATGGGGTTATGATATCTTATCCATGATTTTATATGGATTAAGGTACACTGTTTTTATTGCAGCTGCTGTGACTGTTATAAAAATGGCATTTGGAACAATTATCGGTTTGTATGCGGGCACCTTGAAAAGGACGCCAGGCTGGCTGATTGCTTTCGAAAATGCATGGAGCTATGTACCTCTGTTTCTTATCCTGTATTTTTTCCTTGCCCCAATAAGCTTCAACAGTACTCTTAAGCAAAATGTGTTAATTGTTTATTTTATTGTCATTGCGTCAGTCATCAGCATTCCAAGCATTGTATCTTCTGTAAGGCTTAAAACCGCACAGTTATATAAGTCTGTTTATGTTGAAGCTGCAAAAGCCCTGGGGGCCGGAAAACACCGTCTGATCTGGAAGCATGTTTTTCCTCAGTTAAAGGAAACGTTCCTGGTAATGTTTATACTTGAAATTGTGTACGTAATCGCCCTTATGGGCCAGCTGGCACTAATAAATATATTTGTCGGCGGAACCATTATGAGATATGACCCCATCATCTTCCTTTCAGCAACAAAGGAACTGGCGGGATTGGTTGGTCAGGCAAGATTAAATATTTATGGCAGCACCCATATATTAATTGCACCATTAGCGGTCCTTTTACTTGCAACTGTGTCTTTCAGTCTGCTGGCAAATGGACTGAAGAACCGTTTTCAATCAAACTATCAGCGTACTCCCTGGATTAAGACTGGGCATGAGCCATTAATAAGGCCCTCCAGAAAACAATATGGCCGAAAAAAGAAATTCTGGTCATTATCCGGCCCTAAAGCCGGCTTTGCTGCATTAGTGATTGCTTTTGCAGGTGCAGGTGTCTATGCTGTGGCTGCAAAGAATTCAAATACAGGCGTCCAAAGCGGCAGCAAGGCGGATTATAAAATTGATCTGGAAATGAACGCTGAAGGCTATTTTACTGCTAATGCAAATATTCAGTTGAAAAACAAATCAGATAATAACTGGAATGAGCTTATCTTTTATTTCATTCCGAATGTTTTTAAAGAGGGACATTCATTTGATTCTGTTGAAGGATCGTCTGAAGCGAAGATCGAAAAAGTGACAGTGAATGGGCAAAAAGCTTCTTTTAAGCTGGATGGTGATACGCTGACAATAAACTTAAAACCGGAAATGAAAGATAAAAGCAGACATAAGGTGGAGATCCAATATGGATTTACAGTCCCAGAGGGAGGCAGCCGTTTTTCAAAAGCAGGCACAAATTATTATCTTGCTCAATGGTACCCAATGGCTGCAGTCTATCAAAAAGGCAAATGGAACAAAGAGCCTTATATGGAGGGGCTGGAAACATTTCATACAGGCTTCTCTGATTTCAAAGTTTCCTATAAGCTGCCTGATGGGTATTCCCTGGCTTCCACAGCAGAAATAGATCCGGCAAAAGGAAAAAATGAGGGGACAGTTAAAGCCAAAAAGGTCAGGGATTTCTTCATTGCAGTCATGAAGGATATGAAAGTTTATGAAACGGAAGCGCAAGACGGTGTGAAGGTCAGACTATTTTCAAAAGGGAATCATGACAAAAACCCGGAAGCATCGTTAACACTGGCTAAAAAAGCACTATCTTTCTATCAGAATAAAATTGGAGATTACCCGCATGAGCAGCTTGATATTGTTTTGGATGAAGGGCAATTCATGGAATATCCCGGTATAGTCACTATAAATCCTTATATTGATGATAAAAGGTTTTATGATATTTCTATTGTCCATGAAATTGCTCATCAGTATTTTTATGGAGCAGTAGCCAATGACCCATACAACAATGCGTGGATTGATGAAGGAATCACTGAATTTGCCACCTCTATGTACTTCTATGCAGGACAAAATCAAGCTGAACAGCAGGCATTTGGCATCTCCCATTATCGGATGGAGGCAATTGAGGAAGCTGGTTTAGGCAGGCAATATTCAAATGTGCCGGTTAATGAGGTAAAGCATACAGGATATATTTATGGTCAGCCTGCTCTGGAGATTTTACAAATGATTCAGGAAAAGTATACCTTGAAAGGGGAATCTCCAAAGGAAGTGGGGATGCAGTTTTTGTCCGATTATTATCAGAAGTTCCGCTATAAAGAGGTAGATACGAAGGAGTTTATATCCTTCACAAAGGATTACTTCAGTGTTCCGACAGGCTATTTCAATAATTGGATTGATACATCTAAACTGAACAGTTAAGCCCAGCTTAGATAACCCAAACAAAAACAAGCAGGCATGATACTGCTTGTTTTTGTTTAACCAGATTTTATAAAAGTGCAGCCAGAATCACTTCTCATCGATCAGGATTCTTTTTCCCTGCTGCTTAGGTACTGTAATTTGCAAGAGGCCATTTTGGTAAACCGCTTTTACTTTCTTTTCATTAACTGGCTGTGGAAGCGGAATTGTCCGGCTGGAACGCTGCATGCTTTGCTGCCTGCGGAAAATTTTGTTTTTTTCATCTTCTTCCGTTATTATCTCAGAGGATTTAACTGAAATGGTTATATAATTATCCAGGATATCAATCTGTATTTGCTCTTTATTTATTCCCGGAAGTTCCGCACTAATGATGTGTTCCTTTTCAGTTTCAGCAACATCAACATGGAAGGAAGAAGAAGCCGGGAAGGGATTTTTAAAGAAATCATCCATTGTCTGCAGAAATCCTCTGCCAGGTTTTTCATGGAAAAGCTGATTCATTGATCTCATCAAATCCCCAAATGGTTCGTTTCGATCCTTTTTCTTTGGATCCTCCATATCCATCCATCCCCTCTCAAACAGGATTTTTCAACATATCGTATGCCGCCTATTGGGTGGATGTTCCTGTTGAATAATCAGGAAAAAGAAAAAACCGCAAGTTGCGGTTTTAAAATATTGTCTCTAATAGTTGATCAGGGTTTATGATTAAATGTCCATCCTGGTCTGTTTCAATTAACATTTCTTTTTTCATTTTGGTTAAAGTCCTGCTGACCGTTTCCCTTGTGGTGCCAATCATATTAGCCAGGTCTTTATTGGTAAAGTCCCCTTTTAAAACAAAAGTGCCGTTTTCAAGCTTTTTTCCATGCATTTTGGCAAGCCGGATAAGCAATTTAATGATTTGCTCGTAAGTATTGTTTAAAATTTGCGATTCCAGGCGCTCCTGCAGATCGACAATCTTCTCGCCAAGGACTTTAAACACCTTAATACATAACTCCGGATTTTCTATAAGCACCTTTTCAAATTGCGAAATGGGCACAACTACGAGCTGAGCGTTTTCCAGCACCTCGGAAAAAGCCGGGTACCCGCCTTTTCTAAAGAATCCCACGTGAGGGAACATCTCGCCTTTTGCCAGGATGGCAACAATCTGTTCTTTACCACTAATATCACTTCTATAAATCTTAACTCTGCCGTTGTTAATAAAATAAACATTATCCAGCGGGTCGTCCTGCAGAAAAACATGACTTCCTTTTTCCATTCCCGTGATATGGATATCTCAACTACTTTATCCAGTTCTTCGCTGTTCAGCTCTTTAAAAAGAGAGAACTGGGAAAGAACTGCCTTAATTTCTTCTGTTTTCATAATCCACCTCTTGCTTCTGTCCTATTAAGCTTATTGTAACAAAAAATATTAATAACGTTTATATTAAGAAAAGCTTATTTTAATAATCCCTGCTGGGTCATCTAAATATATCGGACCTTCCTGGTGAAAAATGATTTTAATCCCTCTGCGAATATATTAAAAGTTAAGATGGCATAGGTCATGGCAAATGCCGAGAAAAAGGAATCCAAATTGGGCCTCTTATATCCTCAAAGGCTTTCATCATCATCATTGGCCAAGAAATCGAATTATTGACCAATTGCCAATCTCCTGTCATGGATTGAACAAAATCCTGCGAAATAAAAATGCCGACAAACCCTAATTGACCAAGCAGAAACATGACTTTTCCAAGATCAGTAACCATATATACAAGAAGCTTACTATATAAAAGAGGAAGATAGTATATTCTGAAAAGCCTGTATGGTGAAGCTCCGGCAGCAATCCCTCCATATATATACTCTTTAGATGAAATCTGATCAAATTCCAGCTTTATCATTTCGGCAGCACGGGGCATTTCTGCCAGAGCAATAATAAGGAGCAGGAATAAGGGGCGGTATTCACTCAGTAAAAATGGCGGCAGCATGGCAAGAAGCATGATAATGATGATGGTTGGAATATATGACAGCAGTCCATTCAGCCATTTTAGCAAAAGGTGTGTACCCAGCCATTTTTTGTGTGCAAGAAAGGAGAGCGGAATGGCCAGTACATAGCGAAGGACAGTTATACAGGCAACAAGCAAAATGGTTTCTTTTGCTCCCAGGATGATCAGGCTGAGCATATCCCGTCCGCTTTTGTCAGTGCCCAATATGTAATCCTCTGATGGCGGATAAGGCGGTATAACTGGCTTCTTTTCCTCATTTAGGATGTATGTAATCGTTGTTAGCTCACGGTCAACAAATGGAAGATATGGTCCTGCAAATGTGATTGCCAGCAATAGCAGCAGCAAAAAGGTTCCTAAGCAAAATAAAGCATGTTTCCTGATCCAAAATAAAAATCGCATCTCCCTCACACCCTTTCCTTTTGGACGAGCCATAATTTTGCTGTCTGTGAAAGGATGATAGTTAAAAACATGATGAAGAGGAAGGGAAGCATTAGGGACAGTGCCTTAATTTCATCATTAGATGATATGCTGAATAGAAGTTCCTTGCCTGCCCCGTTATAGCCTGCCAGCTTTTCAATGATTGGGAGGCTTGATAGGATATAGAGCATCACCAGCTGCGACTGGTTCATAATGGGGGACCAGCAATTCCAGAGCATGTGAAGAAGTGCTTTAAATTCGCCAAGCCCTTTTGCATATGCTGTGCGAACATACTCTTCGCCCATTTCATTTTCAAGAGCAGCCGATGTAAAACGGGACATGTGCAAAAATGGAAACAGGGATAATGAAATGAGCGGCAAAAAAAAGCTATACCAATTTTCATGTCCATATAGCTTAAAGTGCGGAAGACCATGCTGCATCATCAGAATGAAAAGATACTGTATGGCAATAAACAGAAAAAAATCGGGTATGGAAGAAAACATCCAGGAAAGAAAATTCTGGAGTTTCCCGGTGAATTTTGTTCTCCGGTAAAATTGGACAGCACCCATTAGTGTGCCAAGAAGCATGCTGACCATGAAAGCAGGCAGAACAATTTTTAAGCTGCGCGCAACAAATATTCCAGCTTCATCACTAACTGGGCGTCCGGTGCGGGCTTCCCCTAATCCTTTTTCAGTTAAAATATGGCCTGTGAAATCTTCAATTCTTTCCACATACAGTTCAAAGCTGAAGGGGTAATCTGCTTCAATTTGAAAGGCCGATAAAAAGGTTAATTCCTTTTCTCTTGGAAGAAAAAGAATCATGATAAATCCAATAATAATTAACATAAATACACCTGTTGATTTTAAAATGCTTTGCAGCAAGACTTCACCTCATTTGAGAAAAAATGGATATATCATATTCTCTTATATTTAGAACTTTCAGTCAATTTTTTCTGTGAATCTGAAAAAAAGAGGAAAGACTTAAAGGCTTAATAGAACTTTTTCCATAAAAAGTTAATAGAAATTAAGAGTTTGCTCTGTTAGAACGAACGTTTATTCGATAGAATAGAAACATGAGGTGAAATAGATGAAAGTGCGAAAAAATTTGCCTGAAATCATGAAAGAGCTAATATCTGAACAGCAATATAAAGAGAATATTGTCCATTGGCACACAATAGAAGAAAAAGAGGCTAAAACTGCCAGTCTTCCGGAAAACATTCATCCATCATTAAAGGATGCACTGCAAAAAAGGGGCATTTCAAGGCTTTATACACATCAGAAAACATCTTATCAGACAGTCATGAATGGGGACAGTCTGGTAGCAGTTACTCCAACGGCATCTGGAAAAACGCTTTGCTACAACCTTCCAGTCCTGCAGACGATCGTAAATGATCCGGATGCAAGGGCGCTTTATATGTTTCCGACAAAAGCATTGGCTCAGGACCAAAAAAGCGAAATCAATGAAATCATCCAGGAGTCCGGATTGGATATAAATTCCTATACATATGACGGGGATACACCGGCAAACATCCGGCAAAAAGTTCGCAGGGCCGGGCATGTGGTTATTACAAATCCGGACATGCTACACTCAGCAATATTGCCCCATCATACAAAGTGGGTATCCTTGTTTGAAAATTTAAAGTATGTGGTCATAGATGAACTTCATATTTACAGAGGTGTATTTGGCAGTCATGTAGCAAATGTTATTCGCCGCCTCAGGCGCATTTGCCGTTTTTATGGCAGCGACCCCATTTTTATCTGTACATCTGCAACAATAGCCAATCCTCTGGAGCTGGCAGAAAAGCTTACTGAAAAGCCGATGAAACTCGTGGATAATAATGGAGCACCAAGCGGGAAGAAACATTTTGTATTTTATAATCCCCCAATCGTCAATAAACCGCTGAATATCAGAAGAAGTGCAACTCTCGAAGCGAGAAAGCTCGCAGGAGAACTTCTGAAAAATAAAATCCAGACCATTGTATTTGCAAGAAGCAGGGTCAGAGTCGAAATTCTTTTGACGTACCTCCAGGAGCTGGTCAAACATAAACTGGGGCCTAAAGCTATTCGGGGTTATAGGGGCGGTTATTTGCCAACCCAGAGACGGGAAATTGAAAAAGGACTGCGTTCAGGGGAGATCTATGGAGTTGTCAGCACAAATGCCCTTGAACTGGGAGTGGATATCGGACAGCTGCAGGTTTGTGTCATGACCGGATATCCCGGTACCATTGCCAGCTCATGGCAGCAGGCTGGACGTGCAGGCAGAAGGCATGGTGAATCGCTTGTCATTATGGTGGCAAGCTCCAGTCCGCTGGATCAATATGTTATTCAAAATCCTGATTACTTTTTTAATAAAAGTCCTGAAACAGCCAGAATAAATCCGGATAACCTTATTATTCTCGTTGATCATATCAAATGTGCAGCCTATGAGCTCCCTTTTAATGCCGGGGAACGTTTTGGCACTTTTGAAACTGAAGAGGTATTGGAATACCTGGCGGAGGAAAGGGTGCTTCATCAGAACGGGGATAAATTTTATTGGATGAAAGACTCATTTCCTGCCCACAACATCAGTCTCCGTTCAGCATCACAGGAAAATGTTATCATAATTGATCAGTCAGATATTGCGAATGTAAAAGTAATTGGTGAGATGGACCGCTTTTCCGCTATGACCCTTCTTCACGATGAGGCAATCTATCTTCATCAGGGAACCCAGTTTCAGGTGGAAATGCTTGATTGGGAAGAGAAGAAAGCATTTGTCAGGGAAGTGGATGTGGACTATTTTACCGATGCTAATCTGGCAGTAGAGCTTAAAGTGCTTGAGCAGGATAAAATCAGGTCGTCATCCTTTGGAGAGATTGGCTTTGGAGATGTCAGTGTTGTAGCAATGGCAACAATATTTAAAAAAATCAAGTTTGAAACACATGAAAATATCGGATCCGGTCCAATAACACTCCCTGAAGAAGAGCTCCATACAAGCTCAACCTGGCTTTCGTTTAACCCGGAGTCGCTGAATTATAAGCAGGACCGGCTTGAACAGGGACTCATTGGAACAGCACATGCGCTTAAGCATATTGTGCCGTTATTTGTTATGTGCGATCCTCAGGACGTTCATGTTATCCCGCAAGTGAAAGCTGCCCATAATGAAAAGCCGACGATCTTTTTCTATGACAGGTATCCTGGCGGTGTAGGATTAAGTGAGAAAATTTTCGGGGGAATCGAACATATCATGAACGAAACGATGGAAATGGTATGCAGATGTGCATGTGACCATGGCTGTCCTTCCTGCATAGGAACAGATACCTCATCAGAAACGGCCAAAAAAGACGTACTCAGGATTCTCGGCTCTTTAAAAAATGGCGTTAATAGCGCAGGTGATAGAATTGTCCATTAAAAACAAGCTGAACAGGCTTAAGGGCCATCTTGGGACAGATAACGACAAACAGCCTTCATCCGTCCAAAAACAGCAGGAGAATAAGACCGATGTTCCTTTTAAAGAAGTATGGGCTAATGAAGGGGTTTATCCATATTATTTTGAAGACTCTTACTGTCTTGTAAGAGAAAAGGAATACAGCCTTGATTACAGGCATGGAATCTATTCTTTTGGGCAGTTTACTGCAGCGGTGGATGCCTGGAATTCTTCCAGCTTAAGGCATCCGCTGTCTGCTTCCGGTCACGGGCCTGAAAATCTTTTCTTTTTTGATACAGAGACAACTGGATTGGGCGGAGGGACTGGCAATACTATTTTCCTTCTTGGCCAAGCCAGCCTGCAGGGAAGCAAAATAAAGCTGAAACAGCATATTCTTCCTCAGCCGGGTGCTGAGATAGCTTTATATAAAAGTTTTCTGGAAAGCATTGATTATTCAACAATGGTCACATATAACGGGAAAGCTTTCGACTGGCCGCAGGTTAAAACGAGACATACCCTGTTAAGGGAGCATGTTCCAAAACTGCCGCCCTTTGGACATTTTGATTTATATCATGCTGCAAGGAGAATGTGGAAGCATAAGCTTGAAAGAATAAAGCTTGCTGCAGTGGAGAAGGATGTTCTGGGGATTGAAAGAAAAGACGATATTCCAGGGTTTCTGGCACCAATGATTTATTTTGATTTTATTGAAAGAAAAGATCCTGAAGGCATGCTGGGAATCATAAAGCATAATGAAATTGATATCCTATCCCTGATCAGCCTGTATACACATCTTTCTTTCCAGATACTGCAGCTCGATGAAAAACAGACTTCCCGTGAGGTTTATGAAGTAGGAAGGTGGCTGTCAACACTGGGTGAATCTTCAGAGGCGGCAATTGCCTTCAATAAAATATCTGAAGGAGAGTCTTCTGAAGCTTTGGATGCCAGGTTTGCATTAGCTTTTGAGCATAAAAAACATAAAAATTGGGATGAGGCAGCAAAACTATGGAAGGATATTGCTGAAAAAGGCTTGATCAATATGAAGGTAATATCCTGTGTTGAACTGGCCAAGATCTATGAGCATCGATTAAAGGATATTGACCAGGCATTAAAATACTCGGAAAAAGCGTTTAACCTGCTGGAGGCAGATACCGGAACAGAAAAGCTGAAAATAAAACAGGAAGATCTACACCGGCGGATTGTACGGCTTGAACGAAAATTTAATCATGCTTAAATCTCTCTGTAACATAATTTTAATATACCAGACAAAAAAATCCACTATTTCCTAGTTGTATGTACTTCTTCTAACAGTTAAAATTATAAATTGTGTGGTACTTTTTTAGGAATTTTATATAGTGAGGCTGGTATAAAATGTATAAAGCAATCTTATTTTTATTCTTCCTTGTAATTTTCACTACTGCAATCGTTTTCTCCAATTTAAAAGACAGTTTCTACAGTATGCTCTAAGGCTAGTACCTATAAAATAGGTGTTTTCATTAGTACAAGATTACTCTTTCTAACATAGGTTGTTAATGTAAAAACAATTTCGAAAGGGGATCTTTACATGTATTGCAGACCAAGACCTTCGCAGGTGATGCCTGCTGTTGTTCATCCGACAAAGTGCTGTGTAACTCATTCGTTCCAGAACATTGTGGTTCCGCACATTCATCCTACACATCATACTCATGTAAACCACATTAACTATCAGAATCAGCACTCTTACCCACAAACGCAGTCAAATGTTAACCAGGTGACACAATCAAATGTGAACATGGGACCGAGACCTGGTGTGGCAGGTGCATATAGCCCAGGAATGGGTCCAGGTATGGGAATGGGCCCAGGAATGGGAATGGGTCCGGGATATGGCGGACCTGGAACTGGCGTAGCTGGAGCATCAACTGGTATGGGTCCAAAACAAGGGCCGGGCTTTTCAGGCAGATAATGAACAAGGGCTTTTGCCCTTGTTTTATTTTTATTAAATGGCAGCATTCCAAGCCAGATTTCTTTAAGGAGTTTTGCAATTGACAAAAGTAGCAGTTATTTCAGGGTATAAGCCTTTTGAGGTAGGGATATTTAAAAATGATGACCCTGCTGCCGGCTATATCAAAACCGCAATCAGAAAAAGCCTGCTTTCATTGCTGGATGGCGGTCTCGAATGGGTAATCATCAGCGGGCAGCTTGGTGCAGAACTTTGGGCAGCTGAAGTTGTATATGATCTTCAGCTTGAAGGTTACGAAGACCTGAAGCTTGCAGTCATTACTCCCTTTTTAGATCAGGAAGCTTCCTGGAAGGATGCCAACAAGGAATGGTATGAATCCATATTGGCTCAGGCAGATTTTGTGGATTCAGTAACAAAAAAACCATATGAAAGCCCGCAGCAGTTCAGATTAAAAAATCATTTTTTGATCAGTAAAAGTGATGTTCTGCTGCTGTTTTATGATATGGAAAAAGAGGGAAGCCCAAAGTATCTGTATGAAACCGCAAAAAAATATCAGGAAGAAAATGAATATGATATTAGACTAATCACCTTTTATGATTTACAATTGATTATAGAAGAAGAACAATTCTCTCAGAGAGACACATTTGAATAATGCTCAGATAAATTGACAAATGTACATATCTCTGGAAAAATAGTATTAATTATGATTGCCGATATACTGAGGTGAGTGTCATGCTATCCGATAAAATTAAATTAACTGCAAAAGATATTTTGGAAAAAGAGTTTAAGACAGCCATGAGAGGCTACAAGCCTGAAGATGTGGATAAGTTTTTAGATGTTGTCATTAAAGACTATGAAGCATTCCATCAGGAAATTGAAGATCTGCAGCTGGAAAATATGAAGCTGAAAAAACAGGTTGAGGAAGCTTCACGCAGACCTGCAGCACAAACTGCGGGAACAACCAATTTTGACATCCTAAAAAGATTATCAAACCTGGAAAAACACGTTTTTGGCAGTAAATTGTATGATTGACAGTATTTATCGGACTTTCCAGTTTAAAACCATTGCTATTCTATCACAGATTACATATAATATTCTTTGTGATCATTAATAGCGTTCGGGTAATCGCTGCAATATATCTTATATTGTAGAGGAAAGTCCATGCTCGCACAGGCTGAGATGCCTGTAGTGTTCGTGCCTAGCGAATTCATAAGCTAGGGCAGTCGGAGTTTATTCGGCTGACGGCAGGGAAAATGCCTAAGTCCTTCGGGATATGGCATGAATACCTTGAAAGTGCCACAGTGACGTAGCCTTTTCAGAAATGAAAAGGGTGGAACGAGGTAAACCCCGCGAGCGAGAAACCCAAATGATGGTAGGGGCACTTTCCCTGAGGAAATGAACAACGGGAAGGACAGGCAGATGCCTGTAGATAGATGATTGCCACCTGAGTACGAGACATTTGTCGCTTGCAGTACTACGGTACAAAACATGGCTTACAGAACGTTATTAGTGAGACAGTATGAGTGTTATAAATTCAAGCTCTCCTTTTTGGGAGAGCTTTTTTACTTTGCTGCAGGCTGGTAAGAAATATATGCTAGTTCCAGAAAAATTGATGTTAAAAATATTGGTCTAATTTACTGAGTTGATTGGAGTGGAGGGTGCTTGACTCCTGCGGGAAGAGAGGGAGCGGGAGACCCCGCAGGCGAAGCCGAGGAGGCTCCCGTTCCTCCCGCGGAAAGCAAGTGCCCGCAGCGGAAATCAACGGACTAATTCATTATTGAAACAAACTATTAGAATAAAGCAAAGCTGAGTTCAAGATGACTAAGCAGAGGACCTGAGAGTCTCATTGCGGCTTAAGAAATAAACAGATATACTTTAAGTGTTGATTGCTATGCCCAGTTAGGGTATACATAATAGAAATAAGAATTAGGTTAGGGTGAAAATAAATATGTCTAAATACGATTTAATCGCCACTACGGCCATGGGCCTTGAGGCACTTGCTGCCAAAGAAGTGCGCGATCTTGGATATGAATGTGAAGTTGAAAATGGCAGAATAACCTTTAAAGGCGATGAAGCTGCAATTGTCCGGTCTAATTTATGGCTGAGAACAGCAGATCGGGTTCGCATTAAAGTTGGAGAATTCAAAGCAACAAGCTTTGACGAGCTTTTTGAAAAAACAAAAGCGCTGCCCTGGGAAAGGTATATGCCGGAAAACGCCGAATTCCCAGTATCAGGTAAATCTGTAAAGTCCAAGCTTTTTTCTGTTTCCGATTGTCAGGCGATTGTCAAGAAAGCAATCGTGGAACGGATGAGAACAAAGTATAATAAGACAGGCTGGCTTGAAGAAAATGGCCCCCTATTTAAATTAGAAGTCGCTCTCCATAAGGATGTAGCCCTTCTGACCATCGATGCCAGCGGAAGTGGCCTCCATAAACGGGGATATCGTGCAGGGCAGGGTGAAGCACCTCTGAAGGAAACACTTGCAGCTGCATTGGTTATGCTGACAAATTGGAACGCTGATAAACCATTTGCTGATCCCTTCTGCGGATCCGGCACTATCCCGATAGAAGCAGCATTAATCGGCCAGAATATTGCACCTGGTTTTAATCGTGAATTCATTTCGGAAGGATGGTCCTGGATTCCTGAAAAAGTCTGGGAAGATGGAAGAAATGAAGCTGAAGACCTGGCAAACTATGATCAGCCACTCGATATAACAGGTGCAGACATTGATCACAGGATGGTTAAGATAGCAGAAGAAAATGCTTTCGAAGCTGGATTGGGTGATTTGATCAACTTTAAACAAATGCAAGTGCGTGATTTTACGACTCCTAAGGAATATGGTGTCATTGTCGGGAATCCTCCATATGGGGAGCGCCTTGGTGAAAAGGCTGCGGTACAGCGCATGTATGCTGAGATGGGAAATGCCTTTGCTCCTCTTGACACGTGGTCCATTTATATCCTGACTTCAGACGAGGAATTTGAAAATCACTATGGAAGAAAAGCAACTAAAAAAAGAAAGCTCTTCAATGGTTTTATCCGTACAGACTATTATCAGTACTGGGGCAAAAGACCGCCGAGAAATAATTAGCAGCATAAGCATAAAACCTCCTGAAACTGTATAGAATATATCTATCTGATTCTTTTTTCAAAACATCAGAATCTATATTCTACTTCTAGAGCTGTCTAGCTCCAGCGCCTACCCCCTCGAGGGGATTGTCGGGGGTGGGCAAGGCGCTTGCTCTTTTCTAAGGAGGGGTGGCAATGAAACATTCCAGCATCGATTTCCATAAAATTTCCCAGGCGCTGAATGGAACACTTGAAGCAATACACGGAGACGGTGATCCATCAGCAGAGGCACTGGAGAGTCTTAAAAACGCACAGGACGAACTTCAGCAGGCATTGTCATTTTCTATGTCACGTTACAACTAGTCGTTTCTAATGAGCAGGGGGCAGCTTTAAAGCACCCCTGTTTTTTTGATAAATTTGCAGGTTTGGCGTTATATCTTGACAGTTACTGTATTTGAGATAAAATTATATGATGTTCATTTGATTATTAACATCTAATATATGAAATAATGATAGAGCTGAATTCAGGAGCGTCTGGCTAATAGGCGCTTTAACTTTTTAATTACGGAGGGGTAGCATGTCGAACCGGATGCCTTTTGCCGTATCCAAGAGCGAATCTTTTTATGAAAAGCTAAGTGAGTGGATCGGAGATGTTTTTTACGATATATTGCCTGAAGCAGGATTTGAAATTCGGGATGAGCAAATATTTATGGCCTTTCAGCTGGAAAAAGCTTTTAAAGACAAAAGTGTTATATTTGCTGAGGCAGGTGTAGGGACTGGGAAAACGATTGTTTACCTTTTATATGCAATCAGTTATGCAAGGTACATAAATAAACCTGCTATTATCGCCTGTGCGGATGAAACTTTAATCGAGCAGCTTGTGAAAAAAGAAGGTGATATTGCCAAGTTGGAAAAAGCTTTAGGCTTAAATATTGATGTCAGACTGGCAAAGTCACGCGATCAGTATCTATGCCTAAACAAGCTGGACAAGCTCGTAGCAAATGATGTTCATGATCACTATAATCACATTTTTGATGATCTTCCGGACTTTGTTCAAACAGGCTCATCCATGCAAAAGTTTGAAAGATATGGTGACCGGAAAGATTACCCTGAATTGCCGGATGAGCATTGGACCAATGTCTCTTGGGATTCAATCCAGGACTGTTTCACTTGTGAGAAGCGTCACCGCTGCGGTCAAACTCTTCATAGGGAATATTACCGCAGCGCAAAAGACTTGATCATTTGCTCACATGATTTTTACATGGAACATATTTGGACCAAGGAATCGAGAAAACGGGAAGGACAGCTGCCTTTGCTTCCTGAGAGCTCTTGTGTGGTTTTTGATGAAGGACATCTGCTGGAATATGCATCCCAAAAGGCTCTGACATATCGTTTTTCCGAGCAGATTCTGGAGTCCATCTTAACAAGGCTTATGGCGAATGATGTACGTGAAAAAACGTTAAATATTATTGAAGATGCTATTTACCAGAATGAGCATTTCTTTTTAACACTGTCCATGTCTGCTTCGGGTGATACTGGTTCTGACAAGAAAGCGATTGAAAAAACTGCAGATGTTATGAGAGAAGGACGTAAACTGCAGGACTTGATCAATACACTTGAGGAAGAATTAGTTTTTGAAAGCGAAATGTATGTCATTAATGAATATGATTTAAAAATTGTTGAAGAATATCTTGAGCAAATCTCATACTCGCTTTCATTGTTCCTCAAGGAATTAAAAGGAATCACCTGGTTTGAAGAGAATAATGGGGAAAGAACTCTGGTTATTATGCCTAGAATGGTCGAAGATATTATGCGGGAAGAAGTATTTTCCCAGAAGAAACCGTATGTTTTTTCCTCGGCAACACTGTCTGAGAATAAGTCCTTTGATTATATGGCAACAAGCCTGGGAGTAGACGATTATCTATCCTTTACCGTAGATTCCCCGTTTGACTATGAAGAAAATATGGTCATTCGCATGCCGGAATTTTCAGAGGGATCAGGAACTTCGAAAATGGACTACATTCTCGAACAAGTTAAAGCAACAGAAGGGCGGGCTTTAGTATTATTCAACAATTCTTCTGAGCTGGCAGAATTCAAAGCATTTGTTTCTGGGAAAATAAGTGAGCCGGTCTTTTTTGAAGGGGATGCAGAGATAAGCAGCCTCGTATCAAATTTCCAAAATGATGAGCATTCAGTACTCTGCTCTGTTCATTTATGGGAAGGTCTTGATATACCGGGCAGATCCCTGGAGAATGTGCTTATTTATGGCCTCCCATTCCCTCCGCACGATCCGGTCTTTACGGCCAAAAGGGAAGGTTCGGCTGATCCTTTCAAAGAGGTTGATCTTCCATATATGATCCTGCGGTTAAGGCAGGGGATTGGAAGATTAATTAGAACACATGAAGACAAAGGGACCGTTCATATTCTGATGAATAAAAATGAAAATCCTGAAGTCCGCGAAATGATAAAAAAGGTTCTGCCTGCAGAGCCCGTAACAAGCTGAACTAAGGCAGTGCCCAAGCGGGCACTGCCTTCCTTTTAACCTCTCAACAGCTGATTTGCTTCGGGTGTCATACGAGCAGGAGTCCAGGCAGGCTCCCAGACAAGGTTAACCTCTACATCTGAAAACAGCTCAAGTTCTTCAATGCAATATCTAACTCCACTGACTATGCTGTCATGCAACGGGCATCCAGGTGTTGTCAAAGTCATGGTAATAACCGCCTTGTCATCCTCTGGAATATTAATATCATAAATAAGACCCAAATCAACCACGTTTATATTCAATTCAGGATCCATAACTCTTTTTAGATTACTGAGGACTATTTCTTTTCGATTCATGTTAATTCCCCCTATTGTTTTATAACAGTAATAATCAAATAACAGAAAACAATGCTTGCACCAACAGTTAAAATCTGGCCGGATAGGAACAGGGCGGGCTGTTCATATGCAATGGAGACTGTCACACCAAGGATACCAAGAATGAATGCGGAAAGAACCGGAATGGATGCCTTGTCTTTCATCATATCTTTGAGAGAAGGCACACTCCGTTTGCCGATCTCTTTGCTGTATTTCCAGGTCCACCACAAGAATGGCACGATTTTAAATAGATAACCGAGAATACTCAAAGCTACCCAAAGCATGAGATAAGCAAATACGAGATACCCAACCTTATTTTGAAAACTCCCGATTAGAGAGCTTATGAAAGCTCCAAGGTGGATTGCCAGTCCTGCAGGTATGGCGAGAAGTGCAAATCGGAATGAATAATCAAGCTTTTTCTTTACTCTTTTCTGCAGGATTTGCAGCATGTGCCAGGTGAAGAATGCAAATCCGCCCGCCAGGATCATTAATGCAATGGTTAAAAGCGAATTATTCCCGGTGAAAAAAGATATAACTGCCGCTGCCAGCCCTGCAGCATACACCATAAACACATATTTGGCAGGCTTCATGCTGTAGCCATGGGACAAGGAAAACATGGGAACCATTTTATAGGAAAATCCAAAAATCAGAAGTGTAAACCAGCCTGCAGTTCCGAGCAGTATGTGGCTTTTAAAGACTGCCTGATAATGGCTGGAAATAAATCCGGTTTTCATGCTGAAGACCATAAGGATTCCGAGTATAATTGCAGATAACAGGCTAATCAATGCAGTTCCTACGAAAAGAGTCAGTACATTGGGCTTTGCCTGCTGCCTTAAAGTCATAAACATTTGCAGCAGAAACATTAAGATGCCTGTTAAAGTAATGAGCCCGGGCAGCATTGCACCCGCCGGATTATAAAATAAACTATGCGCAAAATATAATATTCCAAAGGCAGTTACAGTAAATTGTATAAATCCAAATCTTTCATTCCATATAGGGGTAAGAAAAGCCACCGGAACGAGCTGATACATGGCTCCCATTGCTGTCATCAGCGCCCAGCCTAATATAAACAAATGAGCAGCTGACCAAATGGCGGGTATACGAAATTGACTGTTAATTATGGATTCCCCTTGAAAAAGAATGAGCGCCATAGATCCTATTAAGCAGAGCAAGCTGAAAAGAATAAATGAAAAGGGAAGTTTGATATTGGTCTCATTTTTTGTATTGGCCAGCAACGCGATCACCTGCTTATTTTGTTATTTCTATTAAAAAGCTTCCGTCTTCCTGTTCGGCAGTTACATGCCTGCAGCCCATTTCGTCCAGCTGTTCATAAAGAAACATGGGCCTCCTGTCATTTATAATGGATAAGGTTTCTCCCTCTGGCAGATCTTCAAGAGCTGCCAGAGTTCTCATCATCGGCTGAGGCGGTTCCAGTCCCCGGTTATCAAGTTTCATTTTGAAGCACCTCTCTTAGTAAAGATCACTTTCCAATGCTTCTTTTCAATTTCTTCAGCTTTATATTCAAACCCTTTAGCTTTCAATACTCCAAAGAGAGGGACGGGTTTAAACGGAGCATGAAGGATAAAAACATCATCGATATCAAGTTCAGCTATCGCCGACATGATTTTTTGAAATGGCTCCAATTTATTTTTTAAGTCCTCTCTTACATCAAGTTCAATAACTTTGTTTTCCATTCTGATCTCTCCTTCGTTAACTGAAAATCACCTGCCAGTGAGAATCGTTATTAATTACTTTAAGTTTAACAGCATGAGCTTTTCAAATAAGTGACATATATCATATTGCAAAGAACATTTTTTAAAATGCACAAATCAAATGGGACAAAAAAATCCGCGGATGCTTAATCTGCGGATTCCAGACTGTAGACAAACTCGATGAAAAACGAGCTTGTCTGCAGTTTTTTTATTTAGCGTGTAATCGAGGCTGTTGATTTCCGTTCCAGGCGCTTCGCTTTCCTGCGGGCCGGCGCTGAGCCTCCTCGGCGCGTTCGCGCCTGCGGGGTCTCACCTGTCCAGCACTCCCGCGGGAGTCTTCGCGCCTTCCACTCCAATCAACAGGCTTTCTGAATTTTGTATCGCATGTTCTCTAAGTCTTGATACAATAGGAATATCAATTGCTTGAGGTGATGGTCTAGAAGGAGGCCAGAGGAAGATCTGTATATAGAGGAAAATGAGTGAAAATCACAAAAGGACTTCGGAATGAGAGCATTCCGAAGCCCTTTTGTCGACAAACTGAAATCCGCAGTTGCTTAATCTGCGGATTCTTCCTGTTTCTCCATACATTCAAAACAGATGGTTTCATTTTTTTCATTATGGACTCCGTTGAAGAATCCATCAAGACAGTAAAGGTCTTTCCCGCAAACAGTGCAGCTGCCAACTAATTCTTTCATTTTCAGTCACTCCCGTTTTTTAATAATTTGGGGATTCTCTTTTTAAAGTATATCGACATGCCGCATACTGTTAACAGCAAAATGGCTGCGGCGATTAAAAAACCTATGTTAAATGTTACTCTCAAGAAACCTAATATGGTGGAACCGGCTACCACACCTAAAGAAAAAAAGGCATAGAAGAGGCCGAACGCCTTTCCTCTTGTTTTTTCAGTTGTATGATTGGCTATAAGGGCATTAATGGACGGGAATAGAAGAGCAAATCCGGTGCCGTAAAGAACCATGCATAGAAACATGAACCCAAGAGAGGATGCTGAACTTAGCAGGATTAATGCAATTCCTATGATCACCATTCCAGAAAGCATGCTATTGTGATGCTTATATTTATCAAATATTTTATTAATGGGCAGCAGAAAAATAAGAATTGCAGTTATTCCGAATGTGCTTAATAATATTCCGCTGTACATCGCATCAATTTGCAGCGCTTCTACCTGAAGAGGAAGAAGATAGGCAAGTGTCCCTTGAGCAAACATAAGAGAAAAGGCTCCTAAATAACTTGCTGCGAGCATAGGATTCTTAAGCAAAGGAAGCATTTTCTCATGGGAGCTCTCTTTTTTACATTTTTCAGAGTCCCTGCCGGCAAAAACACAAAGGCAAGGACTGCGCTGCTGATCATTGTTGCTGCTATAGTTAAAAAGACCCAATTTATGCTGTAATTGGAAGCAATGACTGCCCCAAAAGCGGGTCCTATAATGGCTGAACAGCCGACAGCTGCGCCTGATACAGCCATTTTTCTGCCTTGTTTGTCTGAAGTTCCAAGGTTTGAAATGATTGTAAAAGCCGCAGGGACCAGGAAGCCGCCAAATAACCCGTGCAGAAATCTTACTGAGATTAATTGGAGGGGTGAATCAGTAAAGGTATACAGGACTAAAATGATTCCGGTTAATGATAGACCGGACACAAGAACTCTTTTTGCTCCGCTTCTATCTATCCAATAGCCAGCTAAAATATTGCCTATCATATTCGAGAAGGAATACATCCCAACAATCATTCCCGCAAAGGCGGGTGATGGATGATATGTCATGGCAAAGGTGCTCATTATAGGAAGCTGAGAAAATGTATCAATAAATGCTGCAATAACGATAAAGTAAATCAAATATTTCATGCTATCTCACTTTCCGGTTAGTTCACTTTCCACTATTATAACTCTTTGGGAGCCAGGTGAAAAAGAAAAACAGCCAAAGGGCAAAGAACAAGAAAAAGATTATAGAGACTGCCTTTTCAGAAAAATATGATAAAATGAAACTGTAATTGATACAAAGGGGGAAAAATTGTGGCAGAATCACTAAAAAAGACAGAACAGCAATTCCTTGATTATGTCAAAAAAATGACGGCCTATAATGAAGCGATCGGGCTGATGTATTGGGATATGAGGACAGGCGCACCCAAGCAGGGAATGGAACAGCGCTCCGAAGTGATTGGAATGATTTCTTCAGAAGTTTTCAGAATGTCCACTTCTGAGGAAATGGCAGCATACATAGCGAAACTCTCCGGCCGGGAAAATCTTTCTGAAGTAACTGTGAAAACACTGGAAGAATGCAAAAAGGATTATGACCGGAATAAGAAAATTCCTGCGGAGGAATATACCGAATATGTCATCCTGCAATCCAAGGCTGAAAGTATTTGGGAGGATGCAAAGGAAAGTTCAGATTTTGAAATGTTCCAGCCTTATTTGGAAAAGCTTGTTGAAATGAATAAAAGATTCATTTCTTATTGGGGATATGAAGGAAATAAATATAATACTCTGCTGGATATGTATGAACCTGGTGTCACCGTAGAAACGCTTGATCAGGTGTTCGGGCAGCTGAGGAAAAAAATTGTTCCGCTTGTTCAGCAAATCTCTGAATCACAGAATAAACCGGACACCAGCTTTTTATTTGAACACTTTGCCAAGGATAAACAGCGGGATTTCAGCCTTAAAGTTCTTGATCAAATGGGCTATAACTTTAAAGCAGGCCGTCTCGATGAAACTGTGCATCCATTTGCAACAGGTTTAAATCCTGGTGATGTCCGAGTGACCACCAAATATGATGAAGCTGATTTCCGGACAGCTGTATTTGGCACGATTCATGAAGGCGGGCATGCTCTATATGAGCAAAATATTTCTTCTGACCTGGTTGGAACTCCGCTGTGCTCTGGAACATCAATGGGAATTCATGAATCACAGTCATTATTTTATGAAAACTTTGTCGGAAGACATCGTTCTTTCTGGAAAAAGAATTATGACCTTCTTAAAGAATATGCAAGCGGTCAATTTGATGATGTGTCAATAGATGCTTTTTATCGTGCAATTAATGAATCAAAGCCTTCATTAATCCGTATTGAAGCAGACGAATTAACATATCCGCTTCATATCATTATCCGTTATGAAATTGAAAAAGGCTTGTTTAACGATGAAATTGAAGTTAAAGACCTTCCAGCAATCTGGAATGAAAAATATGAACAATACCTCGGAGTAAAGCCTGATAATAATGGAGAAGGCGTTCTGCAGGATGTTCACTGGGCAGGGGGAAGCTTTGGTTATTTCCCTTCATACGCTTTGGGTTACATGTATGCAGCACAGCTGAAAAACAGCATGTTAAAGGACTTGCCAAACTATGATGAATTACTTGAAGAAGGCAATTTAATGCCAATCAAAGAGTGGTTTACTAAGAATGTGCACCAATTCGGCAAAATGAAAAAGCCGCTTGAAATCTTAAACGAAGTCACCGGGGAAGGCCTGAATGCCCAGCATTTAATTGATTATCTGTATGATAAGTACGGTAAGGTGTATCAGCTGAATTAATTGTTTAATCATAATTTTTGTAAGAGGGTGGTCTCAGCCATCCTCTTACTTCATGGAGAGACAAAATGAAGAAATTACTTCCTTTTCTAATGATTGCGCTAGGTGCAAGTCTATGGGGTATTATTGCTGTATTTGTTAAAGGGCTCGGGGAATATGGTTTTTCAGCTATGGAAATCGTGACTGTAAGAGTTTTTTTTGCGGCCATCTTTCTCGTTCTGATCGGGATCATGCGTTTCCGGAACTGTTTTAAACTGGAATCTGCCTCTGACATTAGGTTTTTTATTGGAACCGGGATACTGAGCATTGTCTTTTTTAATTATTGTTATTTCACAGCGATGAACCAGATCAGCATTTCATTGGCAGTCGTTCTGCTTTATACAGCTCCGGCATTTGTGACTGTATTATCCTACCTGTTTTTAAAGGAAGGGCTAAATTTGAGAAAGATTGCAGCTGTGGCAGGCACCATTGTGGGCTGCATTTTAGTAGCCGGATTATCAGCAGGCAGCAGTGATATAACTCTTCTTGGAATTTCAACGGGATTAGGTGCCGGGTTTGGCTATGCACTTTATACAATTTTCGGGAAATTTGCGTTAAGAAAGTATCATCCCTTTACAGTTACGCTTTATACATTCCTGATTGCTTCGGTATTTCTGATCCCCGTTACAAAGCTATGGACAAAAGCTTCAGTTTTTTTCAACGCTGAAGTTTTGTTTCTTAGTATGGGTTTAGGGTTTGTGCCTACGGTTCTTGCCTATTTTGTTTACACATGGGGACTGGAAAAAACAGATGGAAGCAAGGCAGCTGTGATCGCTACAGTCGAACCAGTCGTGGCCATGCTTTTAGGAGTGACACTTTACGGGGAAAATCTTGGTGCAGTCCAGATTGCAGGTGCTTTGCTGATACTCAGTTCGGTTATTATTGTTAATTTGCCTGTAAGAAGGAAAAATGTGGGAATGGCGGCTGACACCAGCAGGCCAGGACACTAAAACACTCCGATCCAACTGGAACGGAGTGTTTTTTTACCAAAGCTTATATCCCTTAGCCCCTGGAGGTGCATTTTGAATCAAATCGATAAATGGAATGGTGTAGGCAAATAGAATAAGAACAACGGTAATTCCGAGCCACAGCTTCCAGTTTTCAAATACCATCGGAGCTTTTTCAGCTTCATCAGCAGCTTCTCCGACAGGGAACTCCTGCTCGCCCTTCGGTGCGAAGAATGCAAGGTTGATAAAGATATAGATCATTAAAATAATGCCAATGAAAAGAATTGATCCGCCAATTGCCTGTGCAATCTGGTATGGAATCCATTCTGCTGCTTGTGCTGCTCCGCCATATTCAGAATATGATGAACGGCGCGGTGCTCCAAGCAAACCGACAGCATGCATGGCACCGGACATGAATGTCATTCCGATGGACCAGATAACCGCCTGGATGATCCCTAATTTATTCATCGCTTTGGTTAATGTTCTTCCGGTCAGATGAGGAATAAGCCAATAAGAAATCCCAAAGAATGTAAGCATTACTGATGTTGCCACTGTTAAGTGAAAGTGGCCGGTTACCCAAATCGTGTTATGAACTACCTGGTTCATCTGGTGGGAGGCGTTGACGATCCCGCCTGCACCCGCAGGGATAAAGGCTACCATCCCAATGAAAGGAACGACAAATCGCGCATCTCCCCAAGGAAGCTTCTTAACCCAGCCGAATAACCCTGTAGCCCCTTTTGAGCGGCCAAAGCTTTCGAAAGTAGCAAATAATGAAAATGCAGTCATTAAAGATGGAATGACCACCAGGAATGTCAGGATAACCTGAAGGAATTTCCATGCAGGGTCAATTCCCGGCTCCATTAATTGATGGTGAAATCCGACAGGGATTGAGAACAGCAGGAATAATATAAATGACAAACGCGCCAATGAATCAGAGAAAATTTTTCCGCCGATGACCTTTGGAATGACAACATACCAGGCCATATAAGCCGGCAATAGCCAGAAGTAAACAAGCGGGTGTCCGAAATACCAGAATAGAGTACGGCTGACACCGATATTTACGGTTTCCACAAATCCTAAAGACCATGGAAGCAGCTGGAAAAGTACGGTAGATGCTACACCGATTGTTGCGACAATCCACATCATTGTATTGACCAGAGACATAAAAGTTAATAACGGACTCGGCTGACCAGGATTTTTCCTTCGCCATTCTGCATACTTCATAATGATTGCTGCCCCGTCAATCCAGCTTCCCACTATAACAAGTGTTAAACCGATATAGTACAATGCATGTGCCTGAAGAGGAGCATAGAAAGTATAAAGAACTGTAGCTTCATTCAGCAGAATCATAACAGCTGCAAGAACAGTTCCCGCTGTCATCAGCCAAAAACCGATCCAGCCGGCGATACGCTGTTTATTTGTAAGTGCTCCTGAAGTTTTGCTTGTTGCTGCTAACTGGAAGCCCATTATAAAAAAGGTAGTAAGTACAAGTCCGAGCACAACACCGTGAACCGTGAGTATTTGGTAATAGCCGATGCCTGCAGGAAGCTCAAATTTACCGGATCGGACCAAAGTCTGCAATAAACCGGCAAGGCCTCCTATTGCTAAAGCAGTAAAGGCAACGAAAAAGTGAGCCATTGCCAATTTACCGTCCCGAGGGTCAACTTTTAATTTTGCTGAAGGATTAAACATTATTCCACCACCTTAATTTTAGACGACATCATGTGGTGACCAACACCGCAATATTCATTACATACAATTAAGTATTCGCCTGTTTTATCAAATGTTGTAACATGCTCACTGATATAGCCGGGTTCAAGCATCATGTTGATATTTGATCCCGCAACCTCAAAACCGTGGACAACGTCTTTGGTTGTAGCGATAATTTTCACTTTAGCGCCATATGGAACCTCCACTTCAGCTGGGCTGTAGGAAAACGCAGATGCTACGTATACCAATTCGTAATCCCAATCTTTTCCTTCTACCTTTTTCAATCCAGGCTCATTAAATGGAACGGTAGTATCGACCTTTTCAGGGTCAATAGTTGCCAAACAGCTCGGAGGCTGATTGCCCAGGTAAAATGCGCTGACTCCCAGTACTGTTAGAAAAACAAGCAGTGATCCGATTCCGAAACCGAGCCAGGCTTTTTCAAACTTATGCATATGCATGGCTTTTTCCCCTTTCTAACTTTAAAAGCGGCTGATAAATAATAGATAAACGCCTACCCATGTAATAATCAGGAAGAATCCCAATAAGAAAACGGAAGCTAACGTTCCCTTTAAGGAAGAGCTATCCTCTATTTCAGTTTTCGTTTTGCGGCTGAGTTCCGTTTTCGCCATTTTCCTTCACTCCTTTCGAAAATTGGAAAAAGTAAATGATTACACTTTCATAATACAAAACATTTAGGAAGATTCTAGATGCTTTTAGTGAGTTCACAAATTGTTCATTCGTAACTTAAACACTATGATAATGGTGAAAAGTTGATATTTAAGTGATTTAAATCACAAAACTTATGTGTAAATTGTGAAATAAATGTGAAAGTTTACATTTGGCTTCAAAAGAGGTACTAATTATAGAAAAAAATCATACTGAAGATGAAAAACCCTTTAATTTACGAACGATTATACATAAAAAATCCTTTTGGTTCGTATTTACTTGTAGGTTTTTGTTGAAGTATGAGGAAATGATGTTATAATGTTAATAAATTAATAACATTCACTCATATAATCGCGAGGATATGGCTCGCAAGTTTCTACCGGGTTACCGTAAATAATCCGACTATGAGTGAGCAATGACCAGGACGTTTTTTTGTCATCCCTGTTTGCCTGCAGCTAAACTCCCAGCCTGAAGGCCATTGCTTCACTCATTTTTATGTTGTGAATGCGATGGGCCTCAGGCTTTTTTTATGGTCCTGAAGGCTTTCTATCACAGAGGAGGATGCAAAATGGATATGCTTATTGAAAAAATAAAAAGCGAAGGGATTGTTTTATCACCTACAGTCTTAAAGGTGGATTCATTTCTGAATCACCAAATAGATCCTCAGCTTATGCAAGAAGTCGGAAGAGTATTTGCAGATAGATTCTCAAACTGCGGGATTACAAAAATATTGACAATTGAATCTTCAGGGATTGCACCAGCTGTAATGGCGGGACTTCATCTGAATGTCCCGGTTGTATTTGCGAGAAAAAGAAAATCTCTCACTCTGGTAAATGACCTGATTACAGCTTCTGTCTATTCTTTTACTAAAGAAGAAACAAGTGAAATCTCTGTCTCAAAGAAATTTCTTTCAAAAGAGGATAATCTACTGATCATTGATGATTTTCTAGCGAATGGACAGGCTGCATTAGGTCTTGCGGATATAGCGGAAAAAGCTGGATCAGCAGTTGAAGGGATAGGAATTGTTATTGAAAAAGGCTTTCAAAAAGGCGGACAGCAGCTGAGAGAGAGGGGATTCCGGGTCGAATCTTTAGCTATTATTAACTCTCTTGAAAATGGCATCATCAGCTTTGAAAAAACATCAGAGAATGTGGAGGAAATGTTGCGATGAATCAGAATCCAATAAAAATTGCTTCGCTCGGAATTCAGCATGTCCTTGCTATGTATGCAGGCGCGGTCATTGTACCGCTGATTGTAGGAGGGGCACTGGGATTAACAGGTGAACAACTTACCTATCTGGTTTCAATTGATATTTTTATGTGCGGAATTGCAACACTGCTTCAAGTATGGCGCAGTAAATTTTTCGGGATTGGCCTTCCGGTCGTGCTTGGCTGCACATTTACGGCTGTTGGACCAATGATTGCGATTGGCGGTCAGTATGGAATACCAGCAATCTATGGGTCTATACTCGTTTCCGGTATTTTTGTGGTTGCTGTTTCAAAGTATTTTGGAAAACTGGTGAAATTTTTCCCGCCTGTTGTGACAGGGTCGGTGGTTACAATAATCGGGATTACGCTTATTCCTGTTGCTATGAATAATATGGCCGGCGGGCAGGGAAGCCCTGACTTTGGTTCGATGACAAACATAGCATTGGCTTTTGGAACTTTGCTGTTCATCATTATTCTCTTCCGTTTCTTTAATGGCTTTATCCGGTCGATTGCCATTTTACTGGGATTGGCTGCAGGAACCATAGCATCCTATTTTATGGGCATGGTCGACTTCACAGCTGTTGGTGACGCTTCCTGGTTACATATGCCATCCCCTTTCTATTTTGGCATGCCGACATTTGAGGTGACAGCCATCCTGACTATGATTCTAGTAGCAATGGTCAGTTTAGTTGAATCTACAGGCGTATACTTTGCTCTGGGAGATATCTGTGAAGAAAAACTGGAACAAAAAGATCTGTCAAATGGTTATCGTGCCGAAGGGCTTGCCATTATCCTTGGTGCTGTCTTTAATGCATTTCCTTATACAACCTATTCCCAAAACGTCGGACTTCTTCAGCTGTCAGGCGTAAAAACGAAAAATGTCATATATACAGCAGGGGCATTCCTTGTACTGTTGGGTCTGGTTCCGAAAATTGGTGCATTGACCACGATTATTCCCACTCCAGTATTAGGAGGCGCAATGGTTGCCATGTTCGGCATGGTAGTCGCCTATGGAATAAAAATGCTCAGCAAAGTGGAATTCTCCTCCCAGGAAAATTTATTGATCATCGCCTGCTCTGTCGGGATGGGACTGGGTGTAACAGCTGTTCCTGAACTATTCGCACAAATGCCTTCGAGTGTGCGGATCCTGACGGATAATGGGATAGTGGCAGGCAGTGTGACGGCCATTCTTTTAAATATCGTATTCAATGTAGTTAAAGGAAAAAAAGCAGTTCAGCGTCCTTCTCTTACGGAGCAGAAGGCTTTATAATTCTCGTTTGAGGCAATCACAATAATATTGGAAATCAATATAATATTCTATCGGTATTTTTACATTTCCGAAGCGATGTTTCTCGCAAGAAAGAGAGTGTAATGTGATGGAGAAATATTATTGTGATAACTGCCGGCTTTTATATAATGAAGAAGAAGTTTGTGCTGCCTGCGGTATCCAGGTGACAAAAAAAATATATATAGAAGTTCAAAAGCATCATAAAAATCTTAATGGATTGGATGCATCAGAATAACTGCTTAATCGCCGGCCGCATTTCATGGTTAGATGAGGGACTAAATAGTAATTGGAAAAGATTTAGTAATGCTATTCATTTAATGATTCATTTATAATAAAGATGCACAACAACTCCTTCAAAACACATTGCTTCCTCCAAACGGGGGAGCTTTTTTTTGCTCTTTATCCAACTTTGAAACATAAATTGCTTTTATTTGGAAAAATTAACAGAAAGCAATAGAAGGAGAGTTGCTTATGCCAGCAATTGTATCAGTAGCGGAGGCAATACCTGAACATGTTCTGACACAGGATCAGGTAATGGATTTTGCCAGAGATTTATTTTCCGATTCCTTTAAGGATATTGAAAGGCTATTAAAAGCTTTCCACAACGGCCAGATTGAGAAGCGGCACTTTGCAAAGGGACTGGAATGGTTTAAAACAGATAAATCATTTGAAGAACGAAACAATGCATATATTGAGCAATCTATTGAACTGGGAACAAGGGCCATAAAGCACTGCCTGGAAAATGATCTTTTCCTGACCAGAAGTCTTCAGTGCGATGAGATAGACGCCATCTTTACTATCTCAAGTTCAGGGATTGCCACTCCAAGTATTGAAGCAAGAATCATGAATAAGCTTCCATTTTCTGAGCATACGAAACGAATTCCGATATGGGGGCTGGGATGTGCAGGAGGTGCTTCAGGGCTTTCAAGAGCCTATGAATATTGTCTGGCATTCCCTGAAGCGAAGGTGCTTGTATTAAGTATAGAATTATGCAGTTTGACCTTTCAGCGCAATGACCGGTCAAAAAGCAATCTTATCGGGACCTCTCTCTTTGCTGACGGTGCAGCATGTGCTCTTATAACAGGTGATAAGGTACAAAGGGATTTTCAAAAGCTGCCATCCATTCCGGGAATTCGGGGAACCCAATCGACAACCAAGCGAAATTCTCTGGATGTAATGGGCTGGGAAGTTAAGAATGAGGGTCTATTTGTGGTTTTTTCAAAGGACATCCCATCCATAATAGAGGGATGGCTGAAGCCCAATGTAACGGAATTTCTAAGGGGAAAAGGCATAGAAATGGAAGAGATAAACCATTTTATTGCTCATCCCGGAGGAAAAAAAGTCATTGATGCTTATCAGAAAGCGCTGCAATTTGACCCTGGTATGACAGAGATTTCACTTGATGTATTAAGGGAGTTCGGTAATATGTCATCTGCAACTATTCTATACGTACTCAAAAGGTTTATGGAGATCGGCAGAAAGGGAGACACCGGGCTTGCAACTGCACTCGGGCCGGGATTCAGTTCGGAATTGCTGCTGCTGGAATGGGAGTGAATACATGCTGTTCTTAATTTTTATAACCTTCATCATTTTACAGAGGACTGCAGAGCTTGCTGTAGCCCGGAGTAATGAAAAGTGGATGAAAGAGCGTGGAGCATTAGAATTTGGCCAGAGGCACTATCCATGGATCGTTGCTGTTCACGCTTCCTTTTTTGTCTGCTATTTGCTTGAAGTAACCATCTTTGAAAAGAATCTGTCGCCTTTTTGGCCCATATTGCTGATTCTGTTCTTCCTTACCCAGGCGGGAAGGGTATGGGCGCTGTTTTCCTTGGGCAAATACTGGAATACAAAAATCATTGTCCTGCCGGGAGCTAAGGTAGTCAGAAGAGGGCCATACCGGTTTATAAAGCATCCCAACTATGCCATTGTAGCTGCTGAATTTCTCGTGATTCCTTTAATGTTTCAGTCATATATAACGGCTGCTGTTTTCACTCTGTTAAACATAATGGTGTTATCGGTCAGAATACCAGAAGAGGAAAAAGCGCTGAAGGAATTGACAGAATTCGAAGAAGCCTTTTTACGGTTACGGCCTGACCTTAATAAAGATATTAAAAAAGTTTGACAATTTTAAATTCCCTATTGAAAATGATTATCGTTCGTGATAAACTTCTAATTGAGTTTGAAAATTATTCTCAATATCATTCCAACAGGAAGGTGCTGCTACATATGACAATTCTATTCGTTGCCGGCACAGTTGCTGCCTACTCACTTGTTATGAAACATGTTTTAAATAACGTAGCTAGACCACATACAAGATAATAATTACTTATTGAAACCAGGCTATCAATGCCTGGTTTTTGTTTTCATATCGTCTATTTAATTAAGTTTTTAGAAGTTAAATACATTAATGCACTGAGTTGATTGGAGCGGAAGGTGCGAGACTCCGGTGGGAGCAGCGGGACAGGTGAGACCCCGGAGACGCGTAGCGTTGAGGAGGCTCAGCGCCCGCCCCACGGAAAGCGAGTGCCTGCAGCGGAAATCAACGGGCCAAATTGAAAGACAAACAATTTATAAGCAGTAATTTGAAAATAGAACATAGAATAACAGCAGAAACTGATTTGCTGAGAAAAATTAGAAATATCAAAGATTAATCCATCCTGTATAGGAAAATAAACAAAAATCATTTAAAATAGGAAGTAAATTAAAGTTACAAGGGGATTAATGGAAATGGCCGAAACGATTTCGCAACCAGGATTGCAGCAAACTGAATTAATAAACAGAATATCTGCTATATATACATTTGCCCAGAGAAATGGAGATGCCGAGACAGCCCAAAGAGCTAAAGATCTCGTGATTAAGCTAAGGAACCAGGAATTTGCCATCGCTTTTTGCGGGCATTTTTCTGCCGGAAAATCGAGCATGATCAACAGGCTGGCAGGCGAAGATCTTCTTCCTTCCTCACCAATTCCAACCAGTGCCAACCTGGTCAAAGTCAAATCAGGTGAGGAAGATTATGCAAAAGTAATTTTTAAGGAAGGAAAGCCAAGGCTTTATCCTGCTCCATATGATTACGGACAGGTAAAATCCTATTGCAAAGATGGCGATTCTATCCATTCCATTGAAATAAGCCATTCCGCCACCAGCTTGCCAAAGAAGGCAGTGATTATGGATACACCCGGAATCGATTCCACTGATGATGCGCATAGGATTGCTACTGAATCTGCTCTTCATTTGGCTGATCTCATTTTTTATGTAATGGATTACAACCATGTCCAGTCGGAATTAAATTTTCTTTTTACTAAAGAACTGACGGCTGCTGGAAAAGACGTTTATCTTGTTATCAATCAAATTGATAAACATCGCGATGAAGAACTCAGCTTTGAGCAATTCAAAAAAAGTGTTAAGGATTCATTTGCATCCTGGGGAGTAAAGCCTGCCCGGATTTTTTACACCACGTTAAAAGACGAGAACCATCAGGCAAACGATTTTAAGGATCTTCAGAGTTTTATTAACAGCAGCATCGCTGATCGTGAAGAACTTTTGCCTCAGTCTGTTTTTAATTCTTTGAAGAAGTTAACAGAGGATCATCTTGAGTTTTTAAGAGACTCTCATGCAGCTGAAAAAGCTGACTGGGAAGAAAAATTGGCAGACCTTGAACAGGATGACAGGGAGCAGCTTCCCGAAAGACTGGAAGAACTGGAGAAGCAGTTAAATGAGCTGAATTCTTCCTTGCATGAAGCTGATATAGAGGTAACCGATAAATTAGATGAGATTTTGAAAAATGCCTATTTAATGCCTTTCCAAACGAGGGAACTGGCTGAATCATATCTGGAATCGTGCCAGCCTTCATTTAAGATTGGCCTATTTTTCAGCAAACAGAAAACGGAGCAGGAAAGGTCATTGAGGCTTGACCGCTTCTACGAGGATTTATCAGAAAAAGTTAAATCTCAGCTGGAGTGGCAAATAAAGGAGCTGTTTTTACAGCAGTTCAAGAAGCATAATATCCATGATTCTGAAAAGCTTGCACAAGTTCAGAGCTTCAAGCTCTCCTTTGAACCGGCTGTTTTAGTTGAAACGGTAAAATCCGGAGCAATGGTTTCTGGTGACTATGTTTTGCAGTATACAAACGACACAGCAGAGGCCCTAAAGAGAATTGCCAAAAAGAACGCAGTTTCTTTAACGAATGCACTTCTAGAAGCACTTGAAGAAAATAACAGCCAGGAACAAACTGCGCTGGTCAATGAAATTCGCACCCTTAATGCTTATGCTGAAGCACTATATGCGCTCAAGGCTATCAATGAAAAAATTAGTAGCGCATCAGCGGGAATGAAAGTCTATTTGACTGGTGAATTCAATACTCATGAGTTTCAGGAAAAAGCCCAGATGCTTGCAGCAGAAGAAGTTGATGAAGCTGAAGTTGTTTTCCTGAATGAAGATAATGCTGAGAAAGAACAGGCAACCCGGAAATCTGAGCAGTTACCTGACGAAGAGCCTGAAAAGGAAGCGGTTTCTGCAGTTGACGTACAGCCTGTTATTGAAAAGCTTCGATATACTGCTAATGCAGTAAAGGAGCTGCCGGGCTTCAGAAAGCTTGCAGCTGATTTGGCAGATAAAGCATCAAGGCTTGAAAGCAAGGAATTCACAGTTGCCCTTTTTGGTGCATTTAGTGCAGGGAAGTCTTCCTTTGCCAACGCTTTGATAGGGAATAAGCTTCTTCCGGTTTCACCGAATCCGACGACGGCTGCTATCAACAAGATTAAGCCTGTCACAGATGAAAATAAACATGGAACCGTCCTTGTTAAAGTTAAAGATTCACATACTCTTTTAAATGATATCAATCATTCCTTGAAGGTGTTTGATTATTCAGCAGGAAACTTCGATGAAGCTGCCGCCGCTATTAAGAAGATCACTGGGGAAAACCAGGATTTTGATGCGAGTGAAAAGACACACTTTGCATTTCTTAATGCCTTTATGAAAGGGTACAAATTCTTTACAGATAAGCTGGGGAAAATCATTAAAGCTGACCTGGATGAGTTTGGGGATTATGTTGCCAATGAAGAAAAATCATGCTTTGTGGAAACGATTGAAGTTTACTTTGACTGTGAACTGACAAGGCAGGGAATTACCCTGGTTGACACACCCGGCGCTGATTCGATTAATGCGAGGCATACCGGGGTTGCATTTGAATATATTAAAAACTCGGATGCTATCCTTTTTGTCACTTATTATAATCATGCCTTCTCAAAAGCGGATAGAGAGTTCCTTATCCAGCTGGGAAGGGTTAAGGATACCTTCTCCCTTGATAAGATGTTCTTTCTTGTCAATGCCATTGACCTTGCCAATAATGAGGAGGAAAAAGATTCGGTGCTCCAGTACGTTGAAGAACAGCTGGTGCAATACGGAATCCGCCGTCCGAATCTGTCTGGCATTTCAAGCCTTCAAGCTCTGGCAGAGAAGCTGGATAGCAGCAAAGAGGAAGTATCCAATATCAGTTCATTTGAAAAAAGCTTTTACTCCTTTATTAATCAGGATCTGCTGAATATTTCCATTTCATCAGCAGAAACAGAGTGGAGGCGCCTATTATCCCAGCTGAGGTCTTATATTTATTCCTCACAGGAAAATAAAGAAGTCAGGCTCGAAAAGCTCAAACAGCTTGAGAAAGAACATAAGGATATTTCTGCGATTATCAGCGGACAAAAACCTGAACTGCTTTCCCAAAGGCTTGAACAGGAAACAGATGAGCTCGTCTTTTACATCAAGCAGAGAGTATTTCTTCGTTTCTATGACTTTGTTAAGGAGGCCTTCAATCCATCAGTTCTGAAAGATGATGGCAGGAATTTAAAGAAAATGCTTAAGCTGGCACTGGATGAATTCCTTGCAAGCTTTGGATTTGATTTTGCCCAGGAGCTCCGTGCAACAACATTAAGGCTTGAATCCTATTTATCCAAATTGATCGCTCAGCAGCAGGAGACTATTTCGAAAAAAGCCTCAAGTGTAAACAGTGATTTGTCTTTTAGCATATATGAGCCGTTAAAAATGGACAGTATTGAATTTGAATCAGCATTTTCCAATGAAGACCCGAACCAATTTAAAAAAGCTTTGTCCTACTTTAAAAATCCAAAAACATTCTTTGAAAAGAATGAGCGCAAGCAATTAGCGGATGAACTGGAGAAGAATCTGCAGGATCCTGCAGACCGCTATTTGCAGGCTGAAAGCAGCAGGCTGAAATTCCATTACAGCAGCCAGCTGATGAATGAATTTGAGCGGCTGCTCAATTCGCTGATTGAACAGAATAACGAATATTATGAAGGTATTACGGCTGCTTTAAAAGATAATTTCCCAATTGAAGAGCTTAAAGAAATTGAGAGGGATATTGCACAGTACGAAAAATAACTTGGAAAGGTTGCTGCTTTTCAGATGGACAAATGGCTGTGCACAGCAGAAGAAAAGTATAATATCGATATCCTTTTTGCTTGTGAAGCAGGGAGCAGGGCTTGGGGGACAGATGATGCGGATTCAGATTATGATATCCGCTTCATCTTCAAACATAAGAATCTTAAAACATATCTTTCCCTTGAACGCGCAAGTGATGTTATCAATACAGATATCCCTTATGATGCGCACGGCTGGGATATCTTTAAAGCATTTGACCTTGTGCAGAAATCCAATCCCAGTATATTTGAATGGGCTTACTCACCTATTATCTATAAGGATATGAACGGCTTTTCAGAAAGGCTGAGGAGTACTGCGGAAGAGGAGTTTTCAAGATTTAAGTTATTACAGCATTACACTCAGGCTTTTTCCCGGAATCTCGGTGAAGCTGCAAAAAATGAGAATCTTACGTTTAAGAAACAAAAGCTGCTGATTCAGGCAGTAAGGGCATGCCTCATATCAAGGCAGCTGCTTAAGAAAAGTAATGTA
Organism: Cytobacillus firmus; assembly: GCF_023612095.1. Classification (GTDB taxonomy): domain Bacteria; phylum Bacillota; class Bacilli; order Bacillales; family Cytobacillaceae; genus Cytobacillus. The sequence continues at coordinate 1,608,838 of NZ_CP086235.1, forward strand.
AAAGGGGATTTTTTGTATACAGGACTCTTTGGCATAAAGGCCGAGGATGAGATCACCCGCTTTTATCAGACCCTGGTTGATGCAAAACAAAGCGGGAGGATAATCGAGAAGCATTTAGCAATGCAAATGGCGGAGAAACTGGAGTCAGAAAGGGAACTGCTCTATGCAGCAGCTGACTCAATGCCTAAAGAAAAAGGCAAGGTATCCGGATTGAATGAATGGCTCTGGGAACTGCTGAAGGTTTAAAATCATTTCTGAGAAGAAAAGGGAGACAAATGGAGAAGAATTCTTTTCATGCATGTGCCACCTGCATAAACTTCCAGCCTGAAAAACGTAAAGACGGAATGTTTTATTTTTGCAGCAGGCTGGGATATGAAACAAAGCCTGACTATCAATTCAATTGCTGGACACCAAAGGAACATATCATACACCTGATGGAAAAGAGAAAAGGGGAGAACCTTTAATGAAGTATCTAGCAGAAAAGGAATGGGTATTATCCAAACTGGATGATCCCAATATTCGAATTGCCGACTGCCGTTTTAAACTTGGATCGCCAGATGAAGGGCGCAGCTTATATGATCATAGCCATATTCCCCATGCAGTGTATTTTGATCTGGAGAAAGATCTGTCAGGTCCGGTAAGTGAACACGGAGGCCGGCATCCCCTTCCGGATCCGGCTCAACTTAGAAAAGCCCTTGAGAAAGCCGGGATCAGCAGAGATACCACAGTTATTGCATATGACGGCGGAGAAGGGGCTTTTGCCGCAAGATTCTGGTGGCTGCTCAGGTATTTAGGGCATGAGAAAGTTTTTGTATTGAACGGCGGATATAAGGAATGGACTGAAAGCGATTATCCTTTGACTAAAGAAGTTCCCCGCATGGATTGGGCAGATTTTAAAATTGATCTGCAGCCTGACATACTTGCCTCATACGAAGAAGTTAAAAGCGCTGCAGGCAATCAGGAGAGCGCTGTTTTAATTGACTCCAGAGAGGAAAAAAGATACCTTGGGCTGGAGGAGCCAATTGATAAAAAAGCAGGCCATATTCCGAGAGCAATCAATAAAGTTTGGCTTGAAGCATATAAAAATGGCAGATTTAAAGATGCCGAAGAACAGGAAAATCGATTTGCAGGTATTGATAAAAACAAACCCATCATTGTTTATTGCGGCTCTGGTGTAACGGCGGCACCTAATTTTCTAGCTTTAAAGGAAGCCGGCTATAAACATGTTAAATTATATGCCGGAAGCTTCAGCGATTGGATCTCTTATGACAGCAATAAAATAGAAACTGTCGAAAAATAGTGAAATCCCTTTTGGAAAAGGGATTTTTTTACTGTTGAATTTATTATATAATTTAAAATGTTTGATAGATTTGAAAAACGGAGGGTAAATATGAATACTGCTGGTTATACCATAACGAAAAAACAAAAAACAGATATAACTCAAATATTGGTCACGATGGGAATCATTCTAATATTATCTGCCATATTTATTCCAATATTTTTACTTTCCCCATTTCAGGCTCAATTTTATAGACCTGAAGGAACCTGGGTATTCGAAGCGCCAAAATCAGCTTATTTGACATTTAGCATTGGTCTGGCAGCTGTGGGTGTTTTTATCTTATTGGGAGTTTGGATGAAAAGCGCCGAAAAATTCGGCTGGTTTGGAAAAGTTTTTGCAGGAGCAGGATTATTAATTTCGCTTTTGATAGCGATTTTAAGTTTTGATTATTATCACTATATCGATAAAAATGGTGTGCATTTCAACACATTACTCAGTTTGCAGGAGAAGCATTATGAATGGTCCGAAATTCAGCAGGCAAGGCAAACGGTTATAAATAAAATGGGTGTTATGTCAGATGATGAATTAATTTTTACTTTTAACGATGGGACAGAATATTCATTCCAGCTGAATGATAATATCCGCAAAGCGAGAATAGCGACTTACTATGAACTGGAAGAACAGGGAGTGGAATTGATCAGGGAAACAGACTAATTCTGTAAAACTTTTCAAGAGAAATGGAGAGTTTCCCATGTTATAATAGTTGTTATGATTATAATTGGGAGGCGGAGACATGAACGAGAATAAACCTTCACTGCTGCTTGTTGATGGAATGGCACTGCTGTTCAGAGCTTATTTTGCAACAGCAATGTCCGGTCAATTTATGATAAATTCTAAAGGAATTCCTACAAACGGAGTTTATGGTTTTGTTAAACATTTTTTAACAGCTGTTTCTTCCTTTAATCCGTCACATGTGGCAGTATGCTGGGATATGGGCAGCAAAACCTTCAGAACGGAAATGTTTGGTGCCTATAAAGCAAACCGTCCAGAAGCTCCAATCGAACTTGTGCCTCAATTCAGTCTGGTAAAAGAAGTGGTGGAAGCATTCGATGTACCTAATATTGGCCTTGAAGGATTTGAAGCTGATGATTGCATTGGAACCATTGCAAAAAAGGCAAGCCAGGAAGCGGATGTGCTGATCCTTACAGGTGACCAGGATATGCTGCAGCTTCTGGATGACAATATTTCTGTCATTTTACTGCAAAAAGGCTACGGCAATTACCTTGTGCATACGACAGAGACGTTTTATGAAGAAAAAGGAATAACACCTAAGCAGATGATTGACCTGAAAGCCTTCATGGGGGATACAAGTGATAATTACCCGGGTGTAAAAGGAATTGGCGAAAAAACAGCGCTGAAACTGCTTCAGCAATTTGAGCATATTGAAGGCGTATTAGAAAATCTGGAACAGCTAACAAAGGGACAGCGTGCCAAGATCGAACAGGATCTTGAAATGCTTCACTTGAGCAGGCAGCTGGCCGAAATAAAATGCGACGTTCCTGTTGAATGCCCTCTTGACCTCGCCCAATTCACAATGAACCGGGAAAAGGTCATCGAGAAATTCACTGAAATTGAATTCAAGGGACTTCACAGATTCCTTGATATTAAAAAGGAATATGCATAAATAAAGCTCCAGGCTTAGCCTGGAGTTTTTTTGCATACTTCGAAAAAAGCCGCACGTTGCGGCCATCCTAATATTATTTAGTATTTTTCTTCTTCGCTGCATTCTCCAGCTTGCTTTTAGGCTCTTCTGCAAATTCAGCATCCTGCCCGTATCCTTGCGGGTTTACGCCAGGTGCTTTTTTTCCTCTGTTTGTATGTCCGTTTTTACTCATCTGATTCACCTCCTAAATCCAGCAATTTTTCATTTGATAAGCTTATTATTGTTTAAGTGTTCGTGTTTTAATCATGTACAGGCAGGGTACAATTTAGCAACTGATGCGGTGAATTTTTTCTTCAGATTCGGTTTAAATTACTCCATAAAATCCAATCTATTTAGCATTTGAAGGAGGAATAATAAAAGTCTGCATACTTAACACTAAAGATGAGGTGAGTTTTTATGAATAAGGGAGTTTATATCGCTCTTTTAAGTATAGGATTGGCACAGGGCCTGAAAATTCCGATCCACTATGTCAAAAAGGGGGAACTGCGTCCGGATTTATTTTTCCAGACAGGAGGCATGCCAAGTTCCCATTCGGCAGGCGTATCGTCTTTAACCACGTTTATTGCTTTAAAGCGGGGTGTACCAACAGTGGATTTTGCTCTATCGCTGGTTTATGGCCTGATCGTAATGTATGATGCCCAGGAATCAGGCGCCAGACAGGTGAGCTTACCTTAAAGGTAAACAGTCTGGGTGAACTGGTTGATAAAATTCACAAAGATGAAACAGTGAAATTTGAGGAAGAAGGTCCAAAAAAGCTGAAGGAAATGCTGGGCCATCAGCCTGCTGAAGTATTAGGCGGAGCAATCCTGGGTGTATTAACCGGAACACTTGGCTACCTTCTTACTAAAAAGAAAAAATAGCTGCTCACTTGAGCTTACAGTGCCCCTGCTTCATGCCGAAAAAAGGTAGATAATTGTCGAAAAATCAGTTAAGATTTAAGAATACAGGAGGAGCAGGGGAAGAGGGTAAGTACAGTGAAGACAGTTGAAGAATATTTGCATTTTTTGCAAAGTAAAGGTTTTCAATTCAGGGAGGACGCAGTTGGCTTCATTTACTTTGGAAAACATTATACCAATGCTTCTGACGAGCTGGCCAATGCAGCAATTGAACTGACATTAAAGGCACAGAAATCATTTGATGGAAGTTTTTACGTTTCTTTGCTGGAAACTTTGGTTTCAAAGAATATAACCAGCAGGCGGGAAGCAATAAAATTTGTAAAAGAAAAAGCAATCATCTAAAAAGGCGTGTCTGTTTCGAGAACACGCCTTTTTCAAATTATGAAGCTGTCTTTTTTCTGAAGGTTAAAAAAGTTTTCTTAGCAGGCAGTTCTGCAAAAATCATTCCCGCAAAAATAAGCAGACAGCCGGCCAGGGCGCTGAGTGAAAGTCTTTCATTCGCCCACATAAATCCTGCAGCTGCTGCAAACACAGGCTCCATGGCGAAAATCAGGGCCACTCTTGTTGGTGTTGTGTACTTTTGAAATGCCGTCTGTGCAAAGAATGCAATAGCGGTAGCAAAAAGTGAAGTCACAATAAGGGCAGTTACTACATTGGCTTTAAATAAAACTTCTGTCTCCAATGCCTGCTGCCAGTCTTCATTGATCAATGCAAAAATGACTGATAAAACTGCCACCGTACTCACTTGGATAACCGTTAATAGCAGGGCAGGATATCTGCTGCTGTATTTACCTGTAAAGATAATATGGAGGGCAAAACCGACAGCGCAGATTAATACATAGGCATCACCAATATTCAGCGGGGCATTATCGGTCATGGTTAGAAAATATAGTCCGGCCGTCGCGATTGAAACGCCGATAATGGCATTGAATCCCGGCTTGATTTTTAGCAGCATTAAAGAAAAGACTGGAACCATTACTACACTTAACCCCGTAATAAAGCCGGCTTTTGAAGAAGTTGTGTGCAGCAGGCCGATCGTCTGGAAGGCATAGCCTATAAATAAAAACAAGCCCATAATAACTCCGGATATTAAAAGCCTTCTATCCATTTTCTTTACCTGTTCTTTTTCAAAAATTGCAAGCCATCCGCCCAGAATTAAAGCGGCCAGGAAAAAGCGGACACCATTAAAAGAGAATGGTTCAAGAAAAGCAATGGCGTTTTGTACAAGCACAAAGGTGGTTCCCCACACAAAGGCAACCAGCAAAAGGCTTACATCTGCAAATATGACTGATCTATTCATGATCTTCCTGACCTTTCACTTTGTTTTTGTGAATGGCAGCTCTTGCTAATTCATCTGCTGCCTTGTTTTCAGAGCTGGGAACCCACTTCATAAAAAATAAATCAAATTTTCCTGTAAGCTCCAAAGCTTCTTCAAGCAGTGGGGCAAACTTTTTATTTTTTACAAATTCTTTTTCAACAGCACGGTTAACAAGCTGTGAATCCGTTCGAAACGAAACTGTTTTATATCCCTTATCAATGCATAGTTTCAGTGCATGAATAAATGCACGGTATTCTGCTTCATGATTTTCCATGCAGCCCAATGCAATGGAAAAGCGTTCAACCTGGCCATTATTTTTTATGAATATGCCTGCACCGCTGGGACCCGGGTTTCCCGCACTTGCTCCATCGATATATACTTCAACCAATTGAATTGCCTCCTGATTTTAACACTATAATAGGGTAAACTAAATGTAGTTTATCACAAAAATAGTTGATACTGCAGAAAAAGGATACCTAAACGGCATCCTAATCTTTTACTGGGAAACGTTTAGCAATATAGCCAAACGGGGTATCAAGTACAGCTACTATAAATTTCAGCAAGTAAGTCGTGATGAAAATTTGAATCCATTCTTCCGGAGGAAATACACCGAGGAAGGCAATGCTTGTAAACACAAGGGTATCCAATAGCTGGCTGATCATGGTGCTGCCATTATTCCTGATCCAAAATTGGCCGTCTGTTGGAAATTTCTTTTTTAAATAGGAAAAGATATAAACATCAGTAAATTGGCTGACTAAATAGGCAGCGAGGCTTCCGGCAGCAATCCGCGGCAGAACCGAGAAAAGAGTGCTGAGAGATTCCTGTGCAAAATCCGTTTCATGCGGTTTGAACAATAATACCATCTGCATGATTAGAGTCATGGACAGAAGAGTAAAGAAACCGAGCCATACAGCTTTTTTCGCTTCTTCTTTTCCGTACTTCTCATTTAAGATATCTGTAACAAGAAAAGCAGTACCATACATAGCGTTGCCTAAAGTGGCAGTCAGTCCAAACATTTCAATTGTTTTTACGACTTGAAGATTGGCCATGACAGTGGAGAAGCCGATCCACACGAAAAGTCCAGTCTTTCCGAACAGGCGGTACATCGCCAATACTAAAATGAAATTAATTATTGCAAAAAGCAATCCAAACCATTCATTAAACATCAAATTCCTCCTAGTTTTGTTAATGCGGGAGTTTTCGAACCGCAGAATATAAAAATGTCATTGACCATTATACATTGAAATATACTCATTTAGTAATAAACAAAGCAAAGTATAATAAGTTCAACTATTGCAAACAGTTCTAATAATGATAACCAGCTAATAAAGTACAGAAAGGCTGACCTAAATGAAATATAAATTAGAATGGAAATACAAACTTAAAGGAACTGAGGATATTTTATTTACTTCAGACCTGATCGATGGTGAAACTGCTTTGCAGGCTGGTGAAGATATTGAAAAGTCGGGCAAGGGCAAAGAGGTAATTTATTATGATGAAGCCGGCACTTCCTGGAGCACAAAGGAAATGAAAAAGCTTCTTATGGAAGTTGAAGAGGACCCTCATGATATTACCGTATTTTTTGATGGCGGCTTTAATAAAGATACCGGCCAGGCCGGACTCGGTGCGGTCATTTATTTTAAACAGGGCAAAAAAAAGTACCGTGTGCGGGCAAATGAGCTTTTTGATGAGATGGATAATAATAATGAGGCAGAATATGCAGCAATTTATTACACCCTGAATCTGCTTGAAGAAATGGGTGTTCATCATATGACATGTGAATTTAAGGGGGATTCCCAGGTAGTATTAAAACAGCTTGAAGGTGAATGGCCGTGTTATGAAGAAAATCTAAATCGCTGGCTTGACCGAATCGAAGAAAAAATTAAAAAACTGGGCATACTGCCAAGATATAAACCCATTCCGCGCAATGAAAATAAAGAAGCGGATAAGCTGGCAAGCCAGGCATTGCAAGGGAAATTTATTAACAGTAAAATGCAGATCATATAATTGTGAATAAGGAAGGCGTGAACAGTTTTGAGCAGAAAGGAAATTATCAATGAAGTGGAGGAGCTGATGACCAGTTACTGCAAAGACTGCTTCCTTCATAAACATCATAAAGATGAAAAAGGGCGCAGATATGCCCATCGATTTTGCATTACAGAGTGCACTGTCGGTGAGAAAATAAAATCGATAGGAAGCAAGCTTTCATAAAGGGAAACTTTAATCAGTGGGGGGGGTATCCGGTGCAACTTCTGACACAAAAAGAGAAAAAGGGCGGTTTAGAGTCAGAACCCGGTGCAACTTCTGACACAAAAAGAGAAAAAGGGAGGCTTAGAGTCAGAACCCGGTGCAACTTCGGACACAAAAAGAGAAAAAGGGAGGCTTAGAGTCAGAACCCGGTGCAACTTCGGACACAAAAAGAGAAAATGGGCGCTCCAGAGTCAGAACCCAGCCCAACTTCGGACACAAAAAACATCCCCACTGATTGTTAGTCGCGTTCTAGTGTCGCCAAGATCTCCGCTATCGCTTCGATCAATCGACACTACGAACCCGATTGGTTCAACTAAGCCTCTGCATGTGCGTCGGCAAGTTTCACTGTATCTCACTAATCGGGCCTTTACATTATAAAGCGAGGCGACTTGCCTTGGGGTGACAAGCATAAGACGAGCAGATGGTGGGGAGTGCTTTTCTTCCCATCAGCTGATTGGCTTATGACCTCGAGCCCCTAGGAGCCGTAGCTAGATTGGGCAGTTAGCCCCGCTTATCCTCTATTGATTCATCTGAGTTTTAAAGTGGGGATCTTACTGCCCGTTAGACTGCGATGAATCCTGTACAAAAATATAAGGCTGGCAGATGCCAGCCTTATTATCATTATATTTGAATTATAGTTTTACAACGTTTGCAGCTTGAGGTCCGCGGTTTCCTTCAACGATTTCAAAAGAAACTTCCTGGCCTTCTTCTAAAGATTTGAAACCGTCACCTTGGATAGCTGTGAAGTGTACGAATACATCGTCTCCGCCTTCAACTTCGATAAAACCGAAACCTTTTTCATTGTTGAACCATTTTACTTTACCGTTTTGCATGTTTACTTTTCCTCCTAAGCCTTTAAAGACACAACAGGTGTCTAAGATGAATATTACCACCTAACAAAACATAAAGCAGATATTTTTAGCTAAAATACATTCTGTTAAATGATGATTATAATATACACGAATGGGCACTTTCAGTCAAGGAATTGAACACCATTTTTACAAAAAACATTAAAATATTTTAAATATTTTTACTTTTTTGTGTCGGAATGGAAAATACAAAGTTTCTGCTGTGATCTGATAACATAATTTATCGTTTTTCTCATATGAATTATTAATTATCTTGTTGTTAAAGGGTGAGGAAAATGTACCGGTTTTCGATTGAGGATCAGGATTGGATTTTGAGGTTTTCACCCAACATCCAAATTGAAGCGGAAGAGAAGCAGGCCATTATAAGCTCCATCCTGCAGGTTGGCAAGGATCTCCCACAATACTCGCATGGGGAGTCATTTATCATTATGAATGACCAATTAGGCATTATCGTTTTTAGTGTCGAGAAAATACCATCTATGATATTGACCGTTTCAAACATTGTTACAGAAGATAAATGGTACATTCAAAAGAACCTGACAATAAAGCGCTATTATAAAGATTGATCGGCAATAGCCGATTTTTTTGTTTAATAGGAAAAAATTCACAGAGTCTTACGCCTTATGTAAACGCTTTCCTTGTTGGATTAAAATATAAATGCAGGAATCTTTAAATAATTTATAAAGGAGGGCTTAAGTTGAAAGGGTTTAAACCGTTTATTTTTCTGGCCGCAGCTATAATATTGGCGGCATCCAATTTTTTATCCCCATTTATGCAAACGATTGCATCGGCCGAAAAAACAACACAGGGGGCCGGTCAGACTACAGCAGTTACCATCCATTATCAGCCTGAAGAGGGTGAAATGAAGGATTGGAATTTGTGGGTATGGCCTAAGGATGGCGAGGGTCAGGTATTTGAATTCACTGGTGAAGATGAATTTGGACTTATTGCAGAGGTTGTGCTGCAAGGTATTCATGATGAAGTTGGTTTTATTGTCCGCACCGACAGCTGGGAGAAAGATGGAGGGGACAGATTCATCAATGTAAAGAGCGGCATTGAAGAGGTATGGGTGAAAGCAGGCGATGAAAATACATATACATCACCGCCTGATGGTGAGTACAGAGACTTTCCGGCATTTGAACGGGTAAAGGTAAAACTCCACTACTTTCGATATGACGGAAATTATGAAGGCTGGAATTTATGGACATGGCCAGAAGACAAGGATGGAAAAAGAGTTGAATTTACAGCAGAAGATGATTTTGGGAAAGTTGCAGAATTTGAGCTTGAAAATCCGGAAGGTATGAAAAAGGCCGGATTTATAGTCAGGAAGAGCACGGAAGGAAATGATTGGGCCGGCAAGGAATTTGGTGATCGCTTTATTACAAAGTTCGATGAAAATGGGAATGCGGAAGTTTGGATTGTTCAGGGAACAGAAAGAATTTATTACAATCCAGCTTATATTGAAAAAGATCCAAAAATAGTGAATGCTTCTATGGATGCTTTTAATCAGATTACACTTGAAACCAATTTTCCTTTCCAGTGGAGGGATTGGGAATCCATAATTAATATTGACAATGCCGATATTAAAGAAGTTGTCCCTTATGACGGGAACGAGGAAAACAATTTTACAAATAAAGTAAAAGTGATAACAGAAGATAATCTGGATTTTAGACAATTTTACAAAATCTCTGCAAGTTCATTTGGAGAAGCAGAGGTGAAGATTGGGGAGGTTGTCAGATCAAAGGAATTTGATGATGCTTTCTATTTTGATGGCAAGCTTGGAAATCAGTATGCGAAAAATCAAACCTCCTTCAGGCTTTGGGCCCCTACAGCAAGTGAAGCATCGATTGTGCTTTATGACAGCTGGGATGATCAGACCGCTGAAGAGCTTCCTCTTAAAAGAGGTGAAAAAGGAACCTGGACAACTGTTCTAAAAGGTAATCAAAATGGGCTGATTTACAATTATAAAGTCAAAATTGGGGGGAATGGACAGAAGCGACTGATCCCTATGTCCGGGCTGTAACAGTAAATGGCGACAGGGGCGTTGTAATGGACCTGGATTCAACCGATCCTAAAAAGTGGAATAAACAGAAGCCGAAATTAAAGAATCCAGAGGACTCCATCATTTATGAAGTCCATATACGGGACCTTTCAATTCATGAGGACAGCGGCATTAAGCATAAGGGGAAGTTCCTTGGGGCTGCTGAGAAAAGCACTCTAACTTCTAAAGGAGAAAAAACAGGTTTAAATCATATAAAAGATCTTGGAGTCACACATGTTCAGTTCCTTCCGATTTATGACTACCGGACAGTTGATGAAACAAAACTGAACGAGCCGCAATATAATTGGGGCTATGATCCTAAAAACTATAATGTGCCGGAAGGATCGTATTCTACTGATCCTTATGATCCGGCTACAAGAATTACAGAATTAAAGACAATGATTCAGGAATACCATGATCAGCAACTGCGGGTTGTAATGGATGTCGTGTATAATCATGTGTTTGCTGTAAATGAATCCAGTTTCCATAAGCTTGTTCCAGGCTACTATTTCCGCTATAACGAAGATGGAACACTTGCCAATGGCACAGGCGTCGGCAATGATACAGCTTCAGAACGAAAAATGGTGCAGAAATTTATTGTCGACTCTGTTGCCTATTGGGCAGAGGAATATAATCTTGATGGATTCCGCTTTGATCTGATGGGCATTCATGACACTGAAACAATGAATAAAGTAAGAAAGGCATTGGATACTATTGATCCTACTATCATTATCATAGGGGAGGGATGGGATTTAAACACACCACTGGCAGCTGAAAGAAAGGCCAATCAGAAAAATGCCGAAGATATGCCTGGCATCGGCCATTTCAATGATGGCATCCGGGATGGTTTAAAAGGAAGTGTGTTTGATGAACTGGATAAAGGTTTTGTAAATGGCAAACAAGGTATGGAAAACTTTGTACAGCAAGGAATTGCAGCAGGATTGGATTATCCGGGCACAATGGCCACATACAAAGATCCTGAACAGGTGGTTACGTATGCTGAGGCACATGATAACCACACTCTTTGGGATAAGCTTGAACTGACCAATCCAGGTGCAGGGGAAGAATCAAAAAAGAAAATGCATAAATTGGCTTCTTCCATTATACTGACGTCACAAGGGGTCAGCTTTGTTCATGCAGGCCAGGAATTCATGCGGACAAAATACGGGGATCACAACAGCTATAAATCCCCTGACAGTGTAAATCAGTTAGACTGGGACCGACGAACTGAATTCAGCGGGGAAGTAGACTATTTTAAAGGTCTGATTAAGCTCAGAAAGCATTATAAATCCTTTAGAATGACAACAGCTGAGGATATTCAATCAAAGCTTAATTTCATTGAGGCCCCGGATAATACGGTGGCCTATAGACTGGATGCAAAAGGCCTGAAGGATAGGGCAAAAGAGATCGTTGTAATCCATAATGCAAATACAGAACCAGCCATAATTTCACTTCCGGACAAGGGTCCTTGGCATTTACTTTCAGACGGAAAACAGGCTGGGATTAAAACACTAAAGATATATCATTCAGAAACAATTGAAGTACCTGCACAAACAAGCTTTATTCTCAAAAGATAAGTAAAGGAGGAGAATCCTGTAAGGGGTTCTTCTTTTTATTTAGCGCAACACGATTGTTTTAAAAATTTCATAACTATAAAGGTATTTTAACTCCCTTTGCTAAATTTTTAGGTTAATATTAAAATAGATGTCTATATTTTGTTCTTACAACACAAAGGGAGCTAAAGTATGAAACTGATTATCGCGGAAAAGCCCGATCAGGGTATGACGCTGGCTTCTATTTTTAAAATGAGGAAACACCAGGGATATATTGAGATCTTTCCAAATGATATATTCCCCCAGGGGGCTCATGTTACCTGGGCTATAGGCCACCTATGCCAGCTGTCTGCCCCTGAAAAATACAAAAAGGACTGGAAAAAATGGTCATTGGACACATTGCCGATCATTCCGGAGCAATTTCAATATGAAGTGACAAAGGATAAAGCAAAGCAATTTAATATAATTAAACAGCTTGCTTCTAATCCTGATTTAACAGAAATTATCCATGCGGGCGATGCAGGGAGAGAAGGAGAGCTTATCATCCGGAACATTCTTAGTCTTACCGGTTCTGGAGTGCCCATGAAAAGACTCTGGATTTCTTCTTTGACTCCTAAAGCCATAAAGGAAGGGTTCCTTGCCCTGCTGGATGAAAGTGACACAAGGAACTTATATTATGAAGCCTATACGAGAGCATGTGCCGACTGGGTCGTTGGGATGAATGCTTCGCGTTTATACAGCCTTCTTCTGCAGCAGAAAGGGTTCTCAGATGTTTTTTCTGTAGGAAGAGTTCAGACCCCAACTCTTGCATTAATCGTAAAAAGAGAGCAGGAGATTCAGAATTTTGTTTCCGAACCTTTCTGGGAGGTAAATGCACAATTTAAAGTGAACGGGAAAAAATATACCGGCAAGTGGGAAAAAGATGGTGAGACCAGAATTAAGACCAAAGAGCTTGCCGAAAAGATTGCTGCCTTTTGCAGAGATAAAGAGGCACAGGTGGAAGATGTGCAGGCTGAAAAAAAGAATTCCTGCCGCCGATGCTTTATAATCTTTCGGCCTTGCAGGCGGAAACCAACCGCAGGTTCAAGTTCCCGCCTAAAAAAACACTTGATGTTCTGCAGAAGCTTTATCAAAAAGGAATCGTATCATATCCCCGTTCGGACTCCAGGCATGTAACAGAAGGAGAAGCGGAAATGTTTCCGGAAATCCTCAGAAAAATGGAATCAAAAGAGGAGTATAAGGAATTTTTCCCTCTGCCTATAAGCTCCATATTGCAGAATAAACGGTATGTGAATGACAAAAAGGTAACGGATCATTATGCCATTATTCCGACTGAGCAGGTGCCGGATCTCGGAAGACTGTCACAGGATGAAAAAATTCTCTATGATCTGATCGTGAGGAGCTTAATAGCTGCACATTATGGAAAAGCTGTATCAGAATATACAACTATAAAAACACTTGTTGATGGAAGAGCTTTGTTCCTTTCTAAGGGAAAAGTACAGCTTGAAGAGGGCTGGAGAAAAGTGATTCCTCAGCAGGAGAAGGAAAAGGAACCGACTCTGCCTTTATTGCAGGCAGGCGACCAGGGAACAGTGTTAAAGGCCGATGTAAAAGAAAGTAAAACCCAGCCGCCCAAAAGGTATACCGAAGGCCAGCTGATTACACTCATGAAATCGGCCGGGAAACAGATCGAGGATAAGGAACTCGAGAAGGTTTTGATGAAAACAGAAGGCCTGGGAACGGAAGCCACAAGAGCGGGAATCATTACTATGCTGAAGGAGCGCAAATACATTGATATTAAGAAGAATCTTGTATATGCAAACTCAAAAGCAAAAATCCTCATAGAAGCAATAGGAACAGAGATACTTGCTTCCCCTGAAATGACTGCCAAATGGGAACAGCGGCTGAAGGACATTTCCGATGGGCGGGCATCCCCGAAACAATTCATGGAGCAGACCAATAAAATGGTTGGCCATTTGATCTCTGCTTCCATTGAAAATGCAGGAAAGTGGGCATTCTCAGAAGATGACAAAGAGGGATTTATCCCTGGGAAATTCAAACAAAAAAGATCAGCCAATCTGGGAAAATGCATGCTGTGTGATGGTAAAGTTGTGGATAAAGGAAGCTTCTATGGCTGCTCCAATTATAATAAAACCAAATGCACTTTCACTATTTCTAAAAGCATTATGGGCAAGACAATAACTCAAAAACTGCTCAAACAGCTATTAAAGGATGGAGAAACAGAATTAGTCGAAGGATTTACAAGCAAAGGAAAAGAGAAAACATTTTCTGCTAAATTATCCTGGGACCGGCAGGAAAACAGAGTTAAATTTCTCTTCCCGCAAAAGGCCTGAATATGCCTGATGCAGTATATTTCCTTGTCTCCATTTTCCAACTGTAGTAAAATCGTTAAAGTCTAATATTTATTTAAGAAAGATATAAAGTGAACATGCGCTCTGCGCTTTTCTAAAATAGTTGTCTAGCTCCGAGCGCCATCGGCTCGAGGTCTTAAGCCAATCGCTTCTGAAGGCAAAAAACGCCTTCTGCCAGCGCTTGTCTTAAGCAGGTCGCCGAAAGGCAGGCGCTCTGCGCTTTTCTAATTGGCAGGAGGTTGCGTAATGCCAACACCAAGTATGGAAGATTACATTGAACAAATATATTTGTTAATTGAAGACAAAGGATATGCGAGGGTTTCTGATATTGCCGAGGCTCTTTCTGTGCATCCATCATCTGTGACAAAAATGGTTCAGAAGTTGGATAAAGATGAGTATCTTGTTTATGAAAAATACCGCGGGCTTATATTAACGCCAAAAGGGAAAAAAATCGGCAAGAGGCTTGTATATCGGCATGAACTTTTAGAACAGCTCCTGCGTATCATTGGAGTCAAAGAAGAAAACATTTATGAAGATGTGGAAGGCATCGAACATCACCTGAGCTGGGATGCTATCGACCGGGTTGGCGACCTGGTTCAATTTTTTGAAGAAGATGACAGCCGAATCGGAGTACTTAGGGAAATTCAGCGTAAAAATGAAGAAGAACAGTAAAAACCTGACTGCTATGAGTCAGGTTTTTTCATGTTGCAATATTAATAGAGGCTTGGAAAGTCATCAAAAGATGGCGCATCGGAAGGATTCAGCTGCATAGAGCCATCTTCGTTTTCATAAATATGGATACCCTCAATTCCACCGTTCTCAGCCTCCATTAGTGCTTTGCGATAAGAAATAATTCGTCCTCCGGAAGTCTGGAATGAAATTATTTCACCCCTATTGTTGCGGTAGACTGCTGTCAGCTGCTCGCCGTTCATACAAAACTCTCCTTATTCATTTTCTATCACTATTGTTGACGGTTTTAACAGTTAATAATCAGAGGTATTTTTGTGAATCTTAGCGAATTTAAAATATTGGGAACTTTTTTATTGCACAATCGTATTCATAAACGGAGGGATAAAATGAGCACTTTTAATTGGTCTGCAGAAGCAGAGAAGCTGTGGGATAATAATTCGAAATCATGGAATGCAAAAAGCAGGGCAATGTGGGAGGAAGGAAGCCGAAAGGATATCATCTCTTTCTTCGAAAAGCATGTCAAAAAAGGATCTGCTGTTTGTGATCTTGGTTGCGGGGATGGTTACGGTTCATACAAGCTTGCTTTGGCTGGCTATAAAGTTACTGGGATTGATGTCTCAGAAGAGATGATACATAAAGCTGAAAAGTTAAACGCAGAAACTGATGCGGTGTTTAAGAAAGAAGACATCTCAAATCTTTCTCTTGGGGAAAATGGGTTCGATGCGATTCTTGCCATTAATTCATTGGAATGGACTGAAAGCCCGCTGGATGTTTTACAGGAAATTCGGCGAATTGTTAAGCCGGGCGGAAGGGTGTGTATAGGGATTCTTGGCCCCACAGCCGCCCCCGTGCTAACAGCTACCGCAGGCTATATAAGGAAAAAGTTATCTGCAATACCATGATGCCGTGGGAATTTGAACAGCTTGCATATGAAAACGGCTGGACCAAGATTGATGAACTGGGTGTTTATAAAAAAGCATCAGAGCAGCTTTCAAAAGGCTCGCTGACTGATGAGCTAAAGCAATCATTATCTTTTATGTGGCTCTTTATGCTTGAAAACAGAGAAATGAAAGGATGAAAAGAGAATGAGCAGATATTCAATTGAAGAGTTTGTAAACCAGACGAAACAGCAGGATAAAGGTGAAGGGCTGTTTGAATTGGAAACACCAAGGATGCTCGAAATTAATTTAACCAGCCAGGTTTGGGCTAAAGCAGGCGGGATGGTTTCCTACCGCGGCCAGATAAAGTTTGAGCGTGAAGGCATTCTCGAGCACGGCTTAGGAAAGATGTTCAAAAAGGCACTTACTGGAGAAGGCACAGCCTTAATGAAAGCTACAGGCAACGGAAAGCTGTACCTTGCAGACCAGGGGAAAAAGATTTCAATCCTGAATCTTGAGGGGATTCCATCTTTGTAAATGGGAATGATCTCCTTGCATTCGAGCCTTCCATCAGCTGGGATATTAAATTAATGAAGAGGATGGCAGGCATGCTTGCAGGCGGCTTGTTCAATGTCCGTTTAGAAGGGACGGGAATGGTGGCTATTACTTCTCACTATGAACCACTGACACTTTTGGTTACTCCTGATAATCCCGTATATACCGACCCAAATGCGACAGTGGCATGGTCAGGGTCATTGCAGCCGGAATTCGTAACAGATATCTCTCTTAAAACGTTTCTTGGAAGAGGGAGCGGAGAGTCGATCCAAATGAAGTTCTCAGGCAGCGGCTTTGTAGTGGTTCAGCCATTCGAAGAAGTGTATTATGCCCAGCAATCATAAGGAATAGCGGAAGCGCTTCGCATACCTGTCACTTGAAAATATTTCAATTTTATAAAATGAAAAAGCCGTTTTTGAGAGAGGGAACACCCTGCAAAAAAACGGCTTTTCATGTTTTTGGCTACATATTAAGTTACTCCGCTCACTGCATGATTAATCCCATTCGTAAGGTGTCTCCTGGTATACATAGTAGTTCAGCCAGTTGGAAAACATTAAATGGGCATGTGACCGCCAGATATTATGAGGTCTTCTGCCGGGGTCATCATTCGGAAAGTAGTGTTTTGGCACGGGAACCTGCAGACCTCTGCTTCTGTCTCTGGTGTATTCTTCTGCGAGTGTGCCAGCTTCATATTCGAGGTGGCCAGTTACCATGATTTGTCTGCCGCCGTTTGCGCTCATGATGAAAGGACCCGCCTCCTCAGAAGAGGACAGAAGCTTCACTTCCGGGTGTTTCAGCAGCTGCTCTTTATAAACATCTGTATTTCGTGAATGCGGAGCAAAATAGATATCGTCAAAGCCTCTCAGCAATTTTTCGCTTCTGTCATGAACTTCATGAAGATAAACACCGGAGCATTTCTCAGGCAGCTCATATTTTCCGATCCCAAAGTGATAGAATAACGCTGCCTGTGCTCCCCAGCATATATGCAGGGTGGAGGTAACATTTGTTTTTGTCCACTCCATGATTACGGTTAGCTCCTCCCAATAGTCAACCTCTTTAAAGTCAAGAAGCTCTACAGGAGCCCCAGTAATAATCATCCCGTCAAATTTTCTTTTTTGAACCTGCTCAAACGTAGTATAGAATTGTTCGAGATGCAGGGGACTGGTATTTTTTGATTGATGAGTGGCAGTTTTTAAAAATGAGATGTTTACCTGTAAAGGGGTATTTCCAAGAAGTCTTAAAAGATGGGCTTCCGTTTTTTCTTTCTCAGGCATCAAATTCAGGATGAGGATATTTAATGGGCGAAT
This sequence comes from Cytobacillus firmus, assembly GCF_023612095.1. Taxonomy (GTDB): domain Bacteria; phylum Bacillota; class Bacilli; order Bacillales; family Cytobacillaceae; genus Cytobacillus. Next base: position 1,626,569 of record NZ_CP086235.1, read on the forward strand.
ATCCTGTTGTTTGGCACGGTCCTCATCCATGATAAATATATTTTCTTCCTCTAAAATCTCCCTGGCAGGAAGCAGCTTAGGAATTTTTATCGGCAAGTGATCATCTCCCTGTACAAAAATTGAATTAAACTTATTATAAAGACGATTCAAAATTGTATCAATGCTTTACTGTGTGAAAATGCGAAAATATCAAAAGTAATTGGCAATATTTCTTTTCAGTGATGGTACAATATAGCTGTAAGGTACCTATACATATTGGATTCTGGGGGAATAAAAATGAATGTGAAACCGATCGTGAAATCAGACATTGAAATTGCTCAGGCATCAGAAATGAAGCCTATTACGGAAATAGCTGAAAAACTAGGGCTCATTGAGGATGATTTGGAGCTATTTGGCAAGTATAAAGCAAAAATATCCGCAGCTGCCTTAAAGAAATTAAGTACGAATGACAGCGGTAAAATAATTCTAGTCACTTCCATTAATCCAACACCTGCAGGTGAAGGGAAGTCCACGGTAACAGTCGGACTTGCCGATGCTTTTAACAGGCTTGGCAAAAAGGCTATGGTCGCAATGCGGGAACCTTCCCTGGGGCCGACAATGGGAATTAAAGGCGGTGCAACAGGCGGGGGATATTCACAGGTTCTGCCGATGGAAGACATCAATCTGCATTTTACCGGCGATCTTCACGCTATTACAACAGCCAATAATGCCCTGGCTGCCCTGATTGATAATCACCTTCAGCAGGGAAATCTGTTGAATATTGACCAGAGAAGAATTGTCTGGAAGCGTGCTCTGGATTTGAACGACCGTGCATTGAGAAAAATCGTGATTGGCCTGGGAGGGCCGTTACAAGGTGTCCCAAGGGAGGATGGCTTTGATATTACTGTGGCTTCAGAAATTATGGCCGTTTTATGCCTTGCATCCGATCTGCAGAATCTGAAGGAAAGACTGGGGAAAATGGTTATAGCCTACAATTATGATAAACAGCCCGTAACAGTGAGCGATCTTGGAGTGGAAGGCGCTCTTACTCTCCTGCTTAAAGAAGCAGTCAAACCTAATCTGGTCCAGACTATAGAACATACACCTGCATTGGTTCATGGCGGCCCGTTTGCCAATATTGCTCATGGCTGCAACAGTGTGATTGCAACATCCGCAGCATCGAAGCTCGCTGATTATGTAGTGACAGAAGCCGGTTTTGGTGCGGACCTTGGCGCTGAGAAGTTTCTGAATATTAAAGCCAGAAACGAAGGCATTGATCCTGAAGCAGTGGTTATTGTCGCTACGATCCGTGCTTTAAAAATGCATGGAGGCTTGTCAAAGGCTGAATTGGGCAGGGAAGATACTGAAGCACTTACTAAAGGCTTTGCTAATTTAAGAAAGCATGTTGAGACAGTTGAAAGCTTTGGGCTTCCGTATGTAGTAGCCATTAACCGGTTTATTTCAGATAGCGAGAATGAAATTGCAACCCTTACAGAGCTTTGCGGTGAGGCAGGTATGCCAGTAGCCCTTACAGAGGTTTGGGAAAAAGGCGGGCAGGGCGGAATTGAGCTCGCAGAGAAGCTGCTGGAAATTTTGGACCAAAAAGCAGCGAAGTTCAATCATCTTTATGATTTATCACTGCCTCTTGAAGAGAAAATTCTAACAGTGGCTCAGAAGGTTTATGGAGCTGAGAATGTTGAATACTCAACCAAAGCCAAAAAGCAGCTAAAAGACTTTGAAAGCTTTGGCTGGGGTGTCCTGCCGGTTTGTATGGCTAAAACACAATATTCTTTATCTGATGATCCTTCAAAACTGGGAAGGCCATCAGATTTTACCATTACAATACGTGAGCTGAAGCCATCGATTGGTGCAGGATTCATTGTTGCACTCACCGGAGATGTGATGACTATGCCGGGCTTGCCCAAAGCCCCTTCTGCCATGAACATGGATGTAGATGAAGATGGAAATGCAGTCGGCCTATTTTAAGGGGGATAACCATGTTTGATCCAACGGCCTTTGAAAATATGAAGGTTGTAATGGAAGGCGGATTTTATGACCGGGATCTGGACGGAGAAATAAGAATAGTTGACCGGAATGATATGATAAACTCAGCGAAAATGTGCCGCAGATATGACATTACATTCACAGATTATGCTGAAGACATGGCGGAGATTTACTGTATCTTTATAATGGAGGCGGGACTTGATAATCTTGCAGCTGAGCTATTGCCTCAACGGAAAACTGAAATGCTGGCCGGATGCCGGATTTCTGTGATTTTTAAAATTAGGCATCAAATGGAACACAATAAATTTAAGGAAATCCGAGAAGTCCTGGAGAAAATATGGGGCAGCGGACGGAATATCGAACAGACTGTGAAATACAGCCCTGAAAATAGCCAGGGGCTGGCTGAAACCGAAACCATCATTACCTTTAACCGCCTTGTCAAGGAAGAGCAGATAGATGACCTGAATGAAATGATCAATTATATGACTGCTTCTATGGATTCTTTGAGAAAAATTCAATATTAACAAATACGCGCCTTGCCAGTGGAAGCAAGGCGTTTTTTTTGTATGAAATTTTTACGGAAAATTCAAAATTATATTTACAATCCGAAACTCTGATAATACGATTAAGAAGGAATGGAAAAACATTCCGAATACAATCAAAAGGAGGAGAGGCAAATGATTAAGGAAACCATTGCGAAAAAAGAATTGGAGAAGGGTAGACAAGACGTAACCTAGTCAGGAGGACAAAGGAATGATTCGGAGTACAGACAAATTTATCATTACTGAGTATCATGAGGGCTTTGCAGCAGGAATCGCAAAAATGTGGAACTTAAGCAGAGACAGCTGGGGCGGAGATACCAGTGTAATGACTGAAGAGCAAGTGAAAACGCAGGAAGCGAATAACGGCAATATTACGTTATACTTAGCCCTTGATGGTGAAGAGGTCGTAGGCTATTGCGGGCTATCGGAATATAAAGAGGATACGGGTTCCCTGTATATCCCTCTTTTAAATGTAAGACCGGATTACCATGGGCGGAAAATCGGAAAGATGCTTGTGCAAAAAGCGCTGCAAAAGACTATGGAATTGGGCTGGCCGCGCCTGGATTTATATACATGGCCAGGAAACGTGAAAGCTGTCCCGCTTTACAAAAAATGCGGTTTCTTTTGGGAAGACAGGGATGATACAACCCATTTAATGAACTTTATTCCCGCTGTTCACCAGACACAGCTTTTAAAACCGGTTCTGGAGAAGCTTGATTGGTATGACAGCAGCCTGAGAAATATCGATGTGAAGCCGGATGGAATCAAAGAAAATGGATTTACATTTTACGAGTATAAATGGCAAAGCGGGGAAGTCTCTGCAAGAGCCAGAATTGAAAGAACCGGCAGGGGAATCAGCTTAATTGAAACTAATGAGTATCTTATAGAACTATGCATGGCCCATCATGAAGTTATTGAAAATCAAGTTCAAACTTTTCAGCTCAACCTTGTAAATAAAACAGGAAACCTCGCTTCGTTTAAAGCTGAAGCGAATAATCAGGGAAGGGTCGAATCAGTGTTTGAGCATGAGTTGACAGCTGAGAACAACGCTGTAATGACCGGAACATTTATTGTGCATGAAGGGGAAGAGCCCAGTGTCTGGAAAACTCATCCTTCATTGGAGGTAAAGGTTTGGGTAAATGGAGAGGAATGTGAACTGCGCCTTGGACTTCTTCCGAAGCAGCCTGCCAAAATAACAGGCGCTTCCAAAGGAAATCTCAGTTTTTTGAATCAGGAAGCAGAATTGGAAATGGAAGTAGAAAACAACCTGGAGGAGGAGGCAGTATTTCACCTTTCTTTCCCTGAAAGTGATTTAGTTGAATTAGAAAAGCGGGAGTATCGAATACAGCTCCATAAAAAAGAACGTAAGCTGCTAAAGGTGCCTTTTACCGTGAAAAACCATGGCTTTTATCAGCCGGAAATGTCGATATCGGCATTAAAGAAGAATGGGGAAGAACTCTCTTTTACTTGCAGCCCGGTGGGCATTCCACTTAAAAGCTTTGGTCAGAAGTTCGGAGGAGAGTCCAGGGATTACTGGCATATATGCAATGGGATCTGCCAGGTGAATATCCGGAAAATGGATTATAAAATAACAGCCGGCAGAAACGAAAATGTTAACCAGCCTTTTTCGTTTTTTGTTCCTAAGCTGGGCAAGCCTTATTCTACTGAATTTTCAAAGGCCAAGCCTCTGGAAGCAGAGTGGTTCACAGATGATACGGCCATTACCTTCAAATTGGTTTTCAAGTCTGAAGCTTTTCCGGGAATTCTTGTAGCCTTGTATACCTCCCTTTATGGTGAAGGCCTTGTGAAAATTTGGTCTGAACTGACAAATGAAGGGGATAAAAAATATGAAAACCTGTTTTTGAGCCAGCCGTTATTTCATGAGATGCAGCAGCCATATTTTCCACTCGAGAATGAAGTAATAGAGTTTTCAGATGTAAAAGAATTAGGGTTCATGGAAATATCAGGTGAAAGCATAACTGAAAATTGGTATTTCGCGAATCATAATGGAGAGCCGATTGGATTCTGCTGGCCTAAAAGTGCGAAGTCCAATCCGGATGGGTGGCAATTTTATTATCAGCAGGAGACTGGCTGTCTTGCACCGGGAGATCAGAAGATATTGGCCCCTGGCTATTTATCCATAGGAGCCTTCCGGACATGGGAAGAAATGCAGCAATTTGCAGGTGTGACTGCTGAACCTGAAAAAATAGTAAAGAATGAAAAAGCGCTAGTTATCAATAGGGGAAATCCAGTTTTAAAGGACCAGGAAACAGCGGAGTTTACTCTTAAAACCCTTCGTTCGAGTTATCTGAACGGCACTATAGATGTTTATTTAAATGAAGATAAAAAACTATCCGCAACTTTCAGCCAGGAACAGGAACTAAAGGAATATAGAGCGAATTTCCCTATTGAAGGCATAAAACCCTTATCTCTTGTGAAAGCCGAGATGACACTTGACAGTGGTAAGACGCATGCAAATGATTTGCTGCTGATGCCCAGGGGTAAAATCCGTATATTAACAGAAAAGCAGAGCGGGAAGACTGTTTATACATTGGATAACGGCATTATTAGCTTAAAAGCCGCACCGGAATTTTATCCTGGATTATTCTCCTTTTCATATAAAGGAAATGAATGGCTGGATTCCTCTTTTCCTGAACCCGTTGCCAAGGGATGGTGGAATCCGTGGGCTGGCGGCATGAAAACGGTTCCTTCGCAAATGAGTGTGTTTTCGCTTTTGAAGGAGAAATCTTCTGCTGAATTTCTGAATGTTAAAGATTCGTATGAAAACGAATGGTCTGTATTGGCCATTCATACGAAAGCTGTCCTTCACTCCATCTGGAAAGGACTTGATTATACACAGTATTTCGCTTTATTGCCGGGAGTGCCTATCCTAGCCCATTGGGTAGAAGTGAACAATGCAGGAGGAAAGTATCTGTTTAATGAAAAATGGATCACAGATATCTTTTTATCCGGAGGCTCATTAAAGGATCTTACTCTTACACTAAATGACAAAGATGCGGAATCAGCCTATCAGGTCGGAGTTGAGGAGCAATCTTTTGTGGATTATAATGTATCCCGTATCAGCAGCTCCCTCTCTTCTGAAAAAATGTATGTAATGAAAAGTAAAGATACTGATTTCCTGAGGGCATATATGAATAAAGAAGCCTTCGAAGTTTTTTCCGAAAGGAAGGCGGGCTCATTGGCCAAACCGGGATTTATCGCATTTGATGAAAGAAGCTTCGATGGCCGATTACTTAATAAACTGCATTATTTGGAATTCCGTTAAAGGAGAAATTATGAAAGTCATAGATGCACATATTCATTTTTCTGATATAAAATCATTTCATCATACTGCCGAGAAACTCTCATTTGTAGATTATTCATATAATGGACACCAGAAGGAGTTCCAAAATGCCAATGTAGTTCTGAGCATCGCCATGGGACTTACAGAAACAGACAAGATGGGCTTTCCGGATTATGAAGCAAGAACACCGATGGGGATTGATCTGGAAGACAAGATGCCGGCTAATATTGTTTACTGTGCCGGCATCAATCCATATGATCTCAATGAAGACGCTTTAGAAAGGCTCGAAGAAGATCTGCAAAAGCCTGCTGTTGTGGGTATTAAAATTTATCTTGGGTATTATCCTTTCTACGCCTATGATGAAGTATACGAACCTGTGTATGCACTCGCTGAAAAATATAGAGTGCCTGTTGTATTTCATACAGGCGATACTTATTCGGAAAGGGGATTGCTTAAGTATTCTCATCCCCTGGCTATTGACGAAGTTGCAGTTAAACACCGGAATATCAATTTCATGATGGCTCATTTTGGAGATCCATGGACGCTGACCGGAGCAGAAATCATATATAAAAATCCGAATGTCTTTGCCGATCTTTCAGGCCTTATTGTGGGAACAGAAAAAGAATTGAAGAAGCACAGTGAAGGAAGATTTTTGGACCATCTTAGGCATGCTTTAGTGTTCGCGGATTCTTACGATAAATTGCTTTTTGGAACCGATTGGCCACTTGCGCCTGTAGGCCCTTATATCGAATTTATAAAAGAGCTCATCCCTGGAGAGCATCATGAGGATGTTTTCTATAATACCGCTATAAAGGTTTTTCCTAAAATCAAGTCTTTTCTGCCATAGAACCAGGGGGCTGGGAGAGAAATCTTTCAATTCCAGCCCTTCAAATAGTCTTATTTACATACATTTACGTATAAATATCATAAAAGGGGGCATCTTTAATGGTTAAAATTGCATGGGTAACAGACAGCACGGCTTTTTTAAATAATGAGTTAAGAAACCACCCTGACCTGTACCAGATACCGATGACTATCATTATGGATGGCAGAGAATATACAGATGGTGTTGATTTAACACCTGAAGAACTTTATGCGAGGTTAAAAACCCTGGATACCCCGGCTAAAACTTCCCAGCCATCCATCGGCGCTTTCAGGGATTTATACGAAAATCTGCAGAAGGATTATGACTGTATCATCGCTGTGCTTGTATCGGCAAAGCTCAGCGGTACTGTTTCTTCCAGTGAACAGGCTGCCCAGCTGGTTGATATCCCGGTATACAGCCTGGACTCCAAGATATTATCATATCCTTTAACAAGATTAATCCTCAAAGGGATGGAACTGGCAGAGGCAGGACTGGACAGTAAGGACATTATCAGCGAGCTTGAGATGCTCCGTGATACGGGTGAAACATATGTCCTCATTGGCAGTCTTGAACAGCTCCATAGAAGCGGCAGGATGTCCGGGGTTCAATTCTTTTTAGGAAGCATGCTTAATGTAAAGCCGATTATTTCAGTTCATGATGGAGAATTAAGTGTCAGGGAGAAGGCCAGGAGCGAGAGAAAGGCGAAAGATAAAATTGTGAAGCTTTTGAGGAGCGCTCATCAAAGAAACCCGCTGAAGGAAGTATTCATCCTGTACGGTTTGCATCCCGAAGAAGCGGAGATATGGAAGAATGAACTCCAGGAAGAATTTTCGGGAGTTGAATTTGGATGCTACTCCTTAGGAGCCACCATTGGCGTCCACGCAGGAGAGCATACACTCGGCATCAGCTGGCTGAATGGCCTGGAATAAATTAATATAAGCTCTGGTGCAGGAAATCAAATACTGGTTTTCTGCACTTTTTTATTTTTATATATCCGTAGGGTATGACCTTGCCATCGTTTCTTTTTAGTACTAATGTTAAAATGGACAGTGGAGTTTGAAAGCGGGTGAAATAATGAAAGAAAATATTATACATATAACTGAAAAATTTGTCCGGGATACACTCGGAGATGATTCAACCGGGCATGACTGGCATCATATTGAGCGGGTTCGAAAAAACGCCCTTTACATAGCGGAAAAGGAACAAAAAGGAGATCCTTTCTTAATTGAAATGGCAGCCTTGCTTCATGATATATCTGATGCAAAGCTGAACATTTCCGTGGAAGCAGGGGACAGGAAACTGTCTGACTTTCTGCAGGAACTCGAAATCACAGAGGAAGCATCCAGCTCCATTAAGGCAATTATTGATTCAGTTTCCTTTAAAGGCGGCCATAACACCAGGATCTTAAGCGCAGAAGCCCAAATTGTCCAGGATGCGGACAGATTGGATGCAATCGGTGCCGTGGGAATTGCGAGAGCATTTGCCTACGGAGGCAAAAAAGGACAGCTGATTTATGATCCTGCCCTTGATATCAGAGAGGAAATGACTGAAGATGAATACCGGAATGGCAGGTCGTCATCCATCAATCACTTTTACGAAAAGCTTTTGAAGCTGAAAGATCTGCTGAATACTGACACTGCTACGGAATTGGCAGAAGAGCGGCACGAGCTAATGGAGCAGTTTCTGCATCAATTTTTTAAAGAATGGAATGGTCAAGCATGAAGATGATTTCTGTGGAAAATGTGACAAAAACCTATGGTGAGAAAGAACTTTTTAACAATATATCCTTTACAATAGCCGAAAAAGAAAGGGCAGGACTGATCGGTGTAAACGGTACAGGAAAATCCTCCCTTTTGAAGGTGATTGCGGGAGTTGACCTGCCGGACTCCGGCGAAATAGTCAAACCGAGAGATTACACCATTTCATATTCAGCACAGCAGCCTGACCTGAATCATGATTTATCCGTTCTCGAGCAGGTGTTTGCAGGAGATGCGCCAATTCTTGTGCTGCAGAGAGAATATGAACAAGCACTGCTGGAGCTTAGCCGGCACCCTGAAGACCCAGCTGTCCAGGAAAGCCTATTCGAACTTCAAAAAAGAATGGATACACTTAATGCCTGGGAAGTTAATACCGATGCCAAAACGATTCTCACTAAACTGGGCATTGAGGATTTCAGCAGAAAGGTCGGTGAGCTTTCAGGAGGTCAGAAAAAACGGGTTGCGCTGGCGCAGGCTTTGATCCAGTCACCAGACTTGCTGATTCTTGACGAGCCGACCAATCATCTTGATTTTGAATCGGTTAAATGGCTGGAAGAATATCTGGGGAAATATCAGGGCGCACTGCTGCTAGTAACACATGACCGTTATTTCCTGGACCGGGTTACCAATAAAATGTTTGAGCTTGAGGGCGGAAATCTTTACAGCTATAAGGGGAATTATGCTGCATTCCTTGAAGCCAAGGCGATAAGAGAGGAAAATGAATCAGCCACTATAGAAAAGCAGAGAAATCTGTTCAGAAGGGAACTCGAGTGGATCAGGAGAGGTGCAAAAGCCCGTACCACCAAACAAAAAGCAAGGATCCAGCGGTTTGAGACCCTTGACAGCCAGCTTGCTTCAGTTAAATCCTCTGAAAAATTGGATATGTCCCTAAGCGGCAGCCGTCTCGGAAAACAAGTATTTGAACTCGAAGCTGCTACAAAAAAGTATGGCTCCCAAACAATTCTGGATCATTTTGATCTTCTCGTAAAGCCAGGGGACAGAATAGGGATTATTGGAAGAAATGGGACAGGGAAATCCACACTCCTTAACATATTGGCAGGCAGGATTCCGCTGGACTCAGGTGAGCGTATTATTGGGCAGACAGTAAAAGTTGCTTACTATACCCAGGAAAGCGAAGATATGGATGAGAGTAAGCGCATGATCGAATACCTCAAAGAAACAGCTGAAGTAGTTGAAACTTCAGATGGAAAAACTATTTCTGCGGCTCAAATGCTGGAGCGTTTCCTATTTCAGCCATATACTCATGGAACCCCTATCCGCAAGCTTTCCGGAGGGGAAAAACGGAGACTTTATTTACTGAAAATCTTAATGTCTGAACCAAATGTTCTCCTTCTTGACGAGCCGACCAATAACCTTGATACCCAAACCCTGACGGTTCTCGAGGATTATCTTGATGATTTTCCCGGCGTAGTCATTACTGTTTCACATGACCGCTACTTCCTGGATAAAGTGGCTGAACAGCTGCTTGTGTTAAAAGGAGAAGGCGAGATTGACTCCTACTACGGAAATTACAGTGAATTTCTTGAAAGCGAAAATGCCAAACCGGTTCAGGAAGTTAACCATGCCCTTAAAAAAACGAGGGAAACGAAACCGAAGAAAAAGAGAATGAGCTATAAAGAGAAAAAGGAATGGGAAGAAATAGAGGGAAAGATTGAGGCTGCTGAAACGCGTCTCGAAACGATTGCCTCAGAGATGGCCAGCATTGGCAGTGACTTTGAAAAAGGCCAGGCATTAGTAGAAGAGGAATCGAAACTGAATGAAGAACTGGAATATCTGATAGAGAGATGGAGCTACCTTTCAGAGCAAGCAGAAAATGAATAATCACATGCCCGGGGAATCTCCGGGTTTTTTCTATATTTAAAACAGCTAAAATGCCTCGAAATTTTCCTTATGTTAAAATAAAACCAGTTACCAGCGTGAATATATAAAAAAGGGTGATACTTTTGAAAATAAAAGCAATCGAACCAACACCGAGTCCGAATACAATGAAGGTTATTCTTGATGAAGAGCTTCCAATGGGGAAAGCCAATAATTATAAAAAAGATAAAAATGAAGGAGCTCCCAAGATCATCCTTGATATTCTTGAGATCGAAGGCATAAAAGGAGTTTACCATGTTGCTGATTTCCTGGCAGTAGAAAGAAATGCTAAATATGACTGGAAAGAGCTGCTTCCTCAAGTTCGGTCTGCTTTTGGCGAAGACGTGGAAAATGACGGCTCTGAAGAAAACAGCATTGATGAACATTTTGGTGAAGTGCAAGTATTAGTCCAAATGTACAAAGGAATTCCCATGCAGGTGAAGCTGACTGACGGCACGGAAGAAAAGCGCTTCGGACTTCCTGAAAACTTCATTAATGCTGTTGCAAAAGCTCAGGATCCTGCTGATAATGTTGTGATGGTCCGCAAGTGGAAGGAATTTGGGGTCCGCTACGGAGACTTTGACCAAGTTGGCCATGATATTGTAGAGGAACTAATGGCTGCCTTTCCGGAGGGAAGACTCCAGACTCTTGTGATAATGGCTAAAAGCCCGGATAAAGCGGAGGATAAGCATGTGCGTTCTCTTCTGAAACTTTCAGTCGAAGATCTGGATTCCCCGGATTGGCGGGAGCGCTATCAAAAACTCGAACAGATGGATAATCCAGAACTGGAGGACCTGCCTGTTCTTGAAAAAGCTCTCAATGACGAGAAGGCTTCAATCAGGAGACTTGCGACAGTTTATCTTGGGATGATTGAGGATAAAAAGGTCCTGCCGCTTCTGTACAGAGCATTGAAGGATAAAACCGTCACTGTAAGGCGTACAGCCGGAGACTGTTTATCAGACTTAGGGTTTGCAGAAGCAATGGACGCCATGAAGGAAGCTCTGCAGGATGACAGTAAGCTTGTACGCTGGCGTGCGGCCATGTTCCTTTACGAAGTGGGAGATGAAAGTGCGCTGCCTGCTCTAAAGGCTGCAGAAGACGACCCGGAATTCGAAGTCAGCCTGCAGATTAAACTGGCTATTGAGAGAATTGAGCAGGGAGAAGAAGCAAAGGGTTCAGTTTGGAAACAAATGACCGAATCCCGGAACAAAGGTGAGAAATAATTTTAAGAAAACCGCTCAGATTTCAAGATCTGCAGCGGTTTTTTAATTGGAATTGATTAATTTAAAACTTACACGCATTACAGTTTCATCCGTTTAAAGCGAAAAATTAAATTAAATTTGTAATAATTATTGAAATTATCCGAAAAAGGGTCTATATTGGAAAGAAAATATTTGGGGGGCAGGAGGTTAGTCAATCTTTTCCATAGAATAAGAGATTATGAATCTAGGGTAAAACGGGAGGTACATACTATGACTGGCTCACAGATGAGAAGTGATATGATCAAAAAAGGCACAGACCGGGCTCCGCATCGCAGCCTGCTGCGTGCTGCCGGAGTAAAAGAAGAAGATTTCGGAAAACCATTTATTGCTGTGTGCAATTCCTATATTGATATCGTTCCTGGACATGTGCATTTGCAGGAATTCGGTAAAATTGTTAAAGAAGCAATCCGTGAAGCAGGCGGCGTTCCATTTGAATTTAATACCATTGGTGTGGATGATGGAATTGCGATGGGCCATATCGGCATGCGCTATTCTCTGCCAAGCCGTGAAATCATTGCAGACTCACTTGAAACAGTGGTTTCTGCCCACTGGTTTGATGGAATGGTATGTATCCCGAACTGCGATAAAATCACACCCGGAATGATGATGGGGGCATTAAGGGTTAATATTCCAACCCTTTTTGTCAGCGGCGGCCCGATGAAAGCCGGCGTTGATTCAAGCGGAAAGCCATTATCCTTAAGCTCGGTCTTTGAGGGTGTGGGTGCCTTCGAATCCGGCCAAATCGACGAACAAAAGCTCCTGGAAATCGAGCAGGTAGCATGTCCGACCTGCGGTTCCTGTTCAGGAATGTTCACTGCGAATTCCATGAACTGTCTTGCAGAAGGACTGGGACTTGCACTTCCTGGAAATGGCACGATTCTGGCTGTATCAGAAGAAAGAAAAGAATTTGTTAAACGTTCAGCCAAGCAGCTGATGGAATTAATCAAGCAAGACATCAAACCGCGCGATATTGTTACCATCGATGCGATTGACAATGCATTTGCCCTGGATATGGCAATGGGCGGGTCAACGAATACAGTTCTTCACACCTTGGCGCTTGCCCACGAAGCTGAAATTGAATATCCGATTGAACGAATCAATGAGATTGCCAACCGGGTTCCGCATTTAGCCAAGATCGCTCCTGCATCAGATTATCATATTGAAGATGTTCATAATGCGGGTGGGGTGAGTGCAATTATCAATGAATTGCTTAAAAAGCCGGACGCCTTGAATGGTGACTGTCTGACCGTTACCGGAAAGCCGCTAAGGGAGAATGTAGCCGGCAGTGAGATTCAGGATAAAAATGTAATCCGGACGCTGGAGAATCCGCACTCTGAGCGCGGAGGGCTGGCGGTTTTATTTGGGAATCTAGCTCCTGAGGGATCCATTATAAAAGTAGGTGCAGTAGATGAGTCAGTTGGCGGATATCATAGAGGACCAGCCATCTGCTTTGATTCGCAGGAAGATGCACTATCTGGAATCATTACTGGCAAGGTGCAGGAAGGCCATGTTGTGGTCATTCGTTATGAGGGCCCTAAAGGTGGCCCTGGAATGCCGGAGATGCTTGCACCGACTTCACAGATTGTCGGCCGTGGTCTAGGTGCAAAAGTCGGCCTGATTACAGATGGCCGTTTCTCGGGTGCTTCACGCGGCATCAGCATTGGGCACATCTCACCGGAGGCTGCTGAAGGCGGACCTATTGCATTTGTAGAAAATGGAGACATCATCGAACTGGATTTGAATAATCGTACAATTAATCTGGAAATCTCAGATGAAGAATTTGAAAAACGCAAAGCCAATTGGAAAGGCTTCGAGCCAAAGGTCAAAAAAGGCTATCTTGCCCGTTATTCGAAGCTTGTGACCAATGCCAGCACAGGCGGCGTTATGAAAATTTAAGTATATTTAGAAAGCCGGTCCTAAAAAGACCGGCTTTCTTTGAATTAGCTGCCATATGACGAAAACCGGCATAGAAAAATTGCATTAAGTTCATACGATATAGTATGCTTACTTTACAAACTGCACGTTAAGGAGGATACAAATCTTATGTCAATGGCATATGAAGAATATATGAAACAAATGGTAAAGCCGATGCGTGAGGAACTTGTACAGGCAGGCTTTAAAGAGCTTACGGCTTCAGAAGATGTAGAGCAATTCATGGAAGAGCTTGAAGGAACAGCTCTTGTTGTCGTGAATTCAGTTTGCGGCTGTGCGGCTGGTCTTGCCCGCCCTGCAGCAACACAGGCTGTTTTAAGAAGTGAAAAGAAACCTGATCACCTGGTGACGGTTTTTGCCGGACAGGACAAAGAAGCAACAGCTAAAATGCGCGAGTACTTTGATGGATATGAGCCTTCATCACCTTCTATGGCTCTTTTAAAAGGGAAGGAAGTTGTGCACTTCATTCACCGCCATGATATCGAAGACCACTCTATGGAAGCAATTATGGAGAACCTTCTTGCAGCTTTTGAGGCGAATTGCTGAGAATATTAGATTAAGGCTGTATTCATAAATTTTGCTGCTAATGTGCAGGTAACTAAATTCGACCTCTGAGTTGATTGGAGCGGAGGGCACTTGACTCCTGCGGGAGGTGAGGGAAGTGTGAGACCCCGCAGGCGGAGCCGAGGAGGCTCGCATTCCTCCCCGCGGAAAGCAAGTGCCTGGAGCGGAAATCAACGAGCTGAATTCATAAACAAAAAACAATAATCTTTGAAAAGAATTAGATTAAACAAAACGGGGTGTCTGCTGGCACCCTTTTTTTTATAGCAATCATAGGAAAATCAGGTGAACATAAATGATTATTACAACTTCGGGACGCACCAATGAAGTGATGAAAGAAAAAGCAAGAAACATAGCAGAACAATTAGGAGCAGAATACATCGACAGGAATAAAAGGTCTGTTAAAGCAATTCAAAAACAAGTTCCTGAAGACTGTATAGTAGTTGGAAAAGAGCGGCTGGAACTTTATCCGATTGGCGAAAACCAGCCGTTCTTCTTTCATCCCAGTTCAGCAATGTTCAGAGTGAAGCGCCTTCTAAAAGGAGAAAATGATCCTTTTATTGAGGCTGCCGGCCTTAAAGAAGGCAGCAGTATTCTTGATTGTACCCTGGGACTGGCCTCTGACAGCATCACAGCCAGTTATGCTGTGGGGAGTAAAGGTAAAGTCACGGGGCTTGAAGGAAATAAATACCTTTCCTTTCTGGTGGCGAATGGTCTTAAGCAATGGGACTCCGGGCTTGAGATTATGAATCAGGCTATGGGAAGAATAAATGTGGAAGCCTCAATGGCCCTTCCTTATTTAAAAAAACTGCCCGCTGACAGTTATGATATTGTCTATTTTGATCCTATGTTTGAAGAAGAAATCTTTGAATCAGAAGGGATTAAAGCTTTAAGGAACTTTGCTGTCTATGAGGATCTGTCAGAAGAAGTTATATTTCATGCAAAACGGGCAGCGAGGCAGAGGGTGATCCTGAAAGACCACTTTAGAAGTTCCAGGTTTGCTCAATATGGCTTCAAAGTAATTGAAAGAAAGTCATCGAAATTTCATTTTGGCATTATTGAAAAATAAGAGAAGGTGCCAGTTAATTCAGGCACCTTCCTATTTAATCCGCAATGGCCAGATAAACAAAGTAAGCCATCAGTAAAAGACTTGCAATGACAAAGAATACAGACCAATCCATGATTATTTCCCCCTTATTCATTCTTCAGGACTTGAAGAACATGATTTGTTTTATTATTCCCCGCTTTGCTGCTTATTAATCCGCCAATTAACTCATTACTATATTTCTATTGTTCTTTTTGCCGATGTATGAAATCAATTTAAATTTGGTTCAAAAAGAAGTATAATAGAAAAATAGAAACGAGATACATAGCGAGGAAGGATACGATGGAATTTCCTATTTCAAAAAGAATGGCTTCTTTTAAAGAGAGCGTGTTTACGGAATTGGCCCAAATTAAGAATTCGAAAATTTCAGACGGGCTTTCGGTGATTGATTTGAGCATTGGCAGTCCTGATATGCCCCCTCCCGCTTTTGTTATGGAGGAATTGGCAAAAGGAGCCTGTGATCCGGAACTATACGGGTACTCATTAACAGGTACAAATGAATTTCATACCGCAGTCAGCTGCTTTTATAAACGAAATTTCGCAGTGGATCTCGATCCTTCTTCAGAGGTGCTGCTTTTAATGGGATCCCAGGATGGGCTGGTACATTTGCCGATGATTCTATGTGATCCGGGAGATTATATCCTTGTTCCTGACCCCGGTTACACTGCCTATGCTGCAGGTGCTGCAATGGCTGGTGCAGAAATGTACGGGATGCCTTTAAAAAAGGAGAACAGATTCCTTCCTGATTTTAATGAAATTCCTGAAGAAATCCTTGTAAACACAAAATTAATGATTTTAAACTTCCCAGGTAATCCCGTACCGGCGATGGCAACAGAGGAACTTTTTCTTCAAGCAATCCGGCTTGCAAAGAAATACGGTTTTGCTGTATTGCATGATTTTGCTTATTCGGAACTTTATTATGAAAAGAAACCTCTAAGTTTTTTGTCTGTTAAAGGGGCTGCTGATGTAGGGATTGAAATGAATTCACTATCAAAAAGCTTTAATATGGCTGGCTGCAGGGTGGCATATGCCGCAGGTAATCAGCAGCTTATTGCGCAGCTGGCCAACTTCAAATCCAATTTGGATTATGGAGTATTCCTGCCCGTACAGGCAGCTGCGGTGAAAGCATTGAATGATCAGTCTGGTTTTTTGCAGGACTTGAGAGAGACTTATAGAAATAGAAGAGATGTATTTATAAAAGATCTTGAAACGATCGGGTGGAATATCAGCAGGCCTGAGGGGTCAATGTTCTTGTGGTCCGAGGTCCCATCCGGGTACAGCAGCTCCAAGGATTTTGCGATTGACTTAATTAACCGGGCCGGTGTAGTCGTAACTCCTGGAAGTGCATTTGGTACATGGGGTGAGGGATACGTTCGGATTGCTCTTGTACAGCCCGAAGATGTGTTAAGGCAAGCTGCCCTTAAAATTGAAGGCAGCGGCATATTTAAAAAAATCCTTGCTTAGGAGAAAGGAAGGGAGAATAACATGCCGAATTGGCTGAGGAAATCCTTTGTTGTGCTTGTTACCATTTTAACGTTTGGCCTCGTCACACCTTCTCAGGCATTTCTTTATGAAAATACAAGTCAGTTAAAGGCCTCAAGAGCTTCTGATGTTGAAAACTCAGATAATAGCGCAGAACTTGCTGAAGAGGAAGATAGCAGGTTTGATAAAGATGACTTTGTCAGGCAAATGCTAACAGAAGCTGAGGCACAATCGTATGAGAAATTTGGCGCAAAGATAGGTCCTGTTATTGAAGATGAGTTTAATGAGATTATCCTTCCGGAAATTGAGAAAGCCATCCAGGAGGTGGCCGTGCAATTTCCCGAGGAAAGCCTTGCACAGTTAAAAGTTACAGAAACCCCGGGGGGCGGATTATCGGAAAAAATCTTCCATATCACCAATAGCATGACCGATGAAGATGTGATTCGTTTTCATGTGCGAAGGGACCACCCTCCACAGCAGGGGTACTGGTTTAATTTTCACTACCACACACACCATGATCATTTTCAGACCCACCATGAATTAGGGTCAATTTACTGGAACAAAAACACTCCTCCCAAATGGATGAGTTAAAATATTGAATTAAACTCTCGAATATGAAAAAATAATGTATGGATTATGAAACTTTTCATGATTTATACCGTAAATACATTTATTCTACATAATGGAGGTTTGAGTTGAAATGGCAGTAAGCTTATCAAAAGGACAAAAAGTGGACTTAACAAAAACTAATCCAGGAATGAGTAAGGTAGTAGTTGGACTTGGATGGGATACGAACAAATATGATGGTGGAAACGACTTTGATTTGGATTCTTCCGTATTCCTGCTTGGAGATACTGGAAAAGTAACTTCTGAAAGCGACTTTGTTTTCTATAACAATACTTCAGGTGCTAATGGTTCTGTTGTACATACTGGAGATAACCGTACAGGTGAAGGGGATGGCGATGATGAGCAGGTGAAGATTAACCTGGCTAATGTGCCGGCTAACATCCAGCGCATTACATTCACAATCACCATCCATGACGGGGAAGCCCGCAACCAGAACTTTGGACAGGTATCAAATGCCTATGCAAGAATTCTGAATGAGGATACAGGTGAAGAATTGATCCGCTATGACCTGGGTGAAGACTTCTCAATTGAAACTGCACTTGTAGTTGGAGAATTGTACAGACATAACGGAGAATGGAAATTCAGTGCAATCGGAAGCGGATATCAGGGCGGACTGGCTGCACTGGCAAAAGATTTTGGTTTACAGGTAGGATAAATAAGAGGTATATTTGCTTAATAAGGCTCGGCAATGCCGGGTCTTTTATATGAAAAAGCAGTCATCACCGGGAGGAATAATTTAGAATGGAAATATTAGAATCTATTTTGCATACATATTCCCAGTTCTTTAACTGGGAAATGTGGGTTGAAGCTTTATCAAAGCCGGAAAGCTGGGCATTGATAGGTACACTTGTAATTCTGGAAGGCCTATTGTCTGCTGATAATGCGCTTGTTCTGGCTGTAATGGTAAAGCATCTTCCGGAAAAGCAGCGGAAGAAAGCTCTTTTTTACGGTCTTTTAGGTGCTTACTTCTTCAGATTTATTGCAATCGGCATCGGTGTATTTTTAATTGAATTCTGGTATATCAAGGTCTTAGGTGCTGCCTACCTGGCCTGGCTTGCCATTAAGTACTTTATTGATAAGAGGCAAGCAGAAGAGGAAGGTGATGAACACGCAATAGAAGGCATCAATCAAAGA